>DASTVH010000331.1:0-23876 GCA_035759195.1 Candidatus Limnocylindrales bacterium | reverse complement strand
CGTTCTACGACGAGGACATCCTCGCGTTCGCCGATCCGGAGGACGGCGGCGGTCCGGAAGGCGGCCGGTTCGCCTGGCTCCGGAAGTACGGCGTCGACGACATGACGATCCCGGCCGCGGAGCTCGTCACGACGAGCCAGCGGGCGAGCACCTCGATGCTCCAGACGAAGCTGAAGCTCGGCTTCGCCCGGGCCAGCCGGGTCATGGACGAGCTGGAGCGCTACGGGATCATCGGGCCGCAGGATCCGCGCAACCCGGCGACGCCGCGCCAGATCTACGGACCCGACAACTGGCTGCGCTCGACCGACGACGGCGACGGGCCGGACGAGTGAGACGGGTCGAAGCCGCCGATCGGGTGGTTCCGGTGGGCTTCGCCGGGGCGGTATGCTGTGTCGGGACGGCGCCGGCTGGCGCGGGCGGGGTCGCCGGCGGCGAGGACCACGATCGATGACGACACGCGACGAGGCACGACGAGCGACCGGCGAGCTCCGGTCGGACGGCAGCCGCGCCGATGCGGCGCGGCCGTCCGACAGTCAGCGCGCGCCCGACACCGAGGCCGCTCCCTCGCTGCCGGAGCGCCTCTATGCGGCCCGCGAGCGGAAGGGCGTCGACCTGTACCGGGCAGAGCGCGACACGAAGATCCGGGCCCGCTACCTCGCGGCGCTCGAACGAGGCGACTACCGCGAGCTGCCGGGCGCCGTCTACACGAAGGGCTTCCTGCGCAACTACGCCCTGTATCTCGGCCTCGATCCCGACGACATCCTCGGCCAGTGGCGCCGGGAGCGCGGCGACGCGGGCCCGGTCCAGCCGGTCATCGCCGTTCCCCGGCCCCTCGCCACGCCGCGTCGCGGGCTGACGTTCTCGCCAGGCGTACTCGTGGCGGCCCTCGTGACGGTCGTCGTGCTCCTCGTCACGGGGTATCTCGCGATCCAGGTCATGCGGTTCGCCAAGCCGCCGACGCTCGCCGTCACCGATCCGAAGGTCGCCACGCTGACGGTCGCCGAGTCGCGGACGGAGTACACCCTCCGGGGCACGACGATCCCCGGCGGGACGGTCACGATCGAGGCCGCCGGGGCAACCCACCAGACGGAGGCCGACTCGACCGGCCGGTGGAGCTACGAGATCGAGCTCCGCCGCGGCAAGAACCAGTTCGAGATCGACGCGGTCGACCCCGAGACCGGCAAACACGCCGAACGGACGGCCCAGGTCGTCATCACGGTGCCGTTCGCCGAGATCGAGGTGCCTACGCTCAGCGTCGACCAGCCGTCGGAGGGGACGACGTTCGAGAATGGCGCCATCCCCGTCCGCGGGAAGGCGACGAACGCCACGAGCGTCACCGTCTCGGCCCGCTTCGAGGGTCCGGTCGAAGGGACACCCGTCGTCGCGGGCGGCAGCTCGCCGCCGGAACCGACGCCCCTGACGGTCGAAGTCGCCGAGGACGGCACGTTCTCGACGCCGATCCAGCTCACGACCGGTCGCTGGTCGATCGTCGTCACCGCCTCGGGTGCGAACGGCAAGACGGCCACGCTGACCCGCCAGGTCGCCGTCGCCTACAAGGGCGTCAATCTCGTCGTCGACGTGAGGGGCGGAAACGCCTGGATCAAGGTGTGGGTCGACGGCAAGGTCGCCTCCCCGCCGGGCGGCGCCGGTGACACGCTCCGGTCCGGCGAGACCCTCACCTTCACCGGTGAGCGCTCGATCGAGGTCCGGACCGGCTCGTCAGGCGTGACGTACTTCACCCTCAACGGCCAGTCCCTCGGCGCGCTGGGGAGGAGTGGCATCCCCGAGACCTGGCTCTTCCAGCCCCCGGACCCGCCGACGAAGACGTCGCGCACGTAACGTGGCCGGCGATCCGCTCGTCGGGCTCGCCGAGCGCCTGCAGGGGCTGTGCCTGGGGCGCGGTGCGTCGGTGGCGCTTGCCGAGTCCTGCACCGGCGGCCTGGTCGCCGACGCGATCACGGACGTGGCCGGCTCCAGCGGCTACTTCCTCGGCGGCGTCGTCTCCTACTCGAACGAGGCGAAGGAGCGCCTGCTCCAGGTCCCCGCGGGGGCCCTCGCCGCCCACGGCGCCGTGAGCGCCCAGGTGGCGCGGGCGATGGCCGAGGGCGCCCGGGTCCGGTTCGCGGCGGACGTCGGCGGGGCGGTGACCGGCGTCGCCGGCCCCGACGGCGGCACCGCGGCGAAGCCGGTCGGGCTCACCTATGTCGCGGTGGCCGACGCGACCGGAGTCGAGGTCCGCCGCCTCCAGTGGTCCGGCGATCGCGCCGCGAACAAGCAGGCAAGCGCGCGGGCGCTCCTTGAGCTGCTCCTCGAGCGCGTCGAGGCCGCGGCCGTGCGCGACGTCGCGTCGGCCCCCCGGTGACGGCGGGTTCGGACCCGGGAACGAGCGGCATCGGGGCCGGGCTGGCGGCGGCCCGCGAGGCGCGCCCGATCACCCGCGGCGAACGGATCCATGTCGTCGGGGCCGCCGGGGCCGGCGCCAGCGCGGCGGCCCTTCTCGCTCATGCCGCCGGCGCGCTCGTCGACGGCTGCGACTCCGGCGGCCCGTCGCAGTACACGCCGCCGCTCGCGGAGGCCGGGATCGAGATCGCATGGGACCACGACGCGGCCCACGTGACGCGAGGGCCCGCGCCGGACCGCCTCGCCGTCACGAAGGCCCTGACGGCGATCGCGCCGGACCATCCCGAGCTGCGGGCGGCGCGCACAGCCGGGATCCCGATCGAGGCCTGGCAGCAGGTCGTCGCCGATGCCGCCGCCGGCCGTCGCCTCATCGCGGTCGCCGGGACCCACGGGAAGAGCACGTCGGCCGGCTGGCTGGTCCACGTGCTCGTGGCGGCCGGCGCCGACCCCTCGGCGTTCGTCGGGGCGCTCCTGCCGCCCGCCGACGCCGGTGGCGGACCCGCGACCGCCCGGATCGGAAGCGGCGAGGACTTCGTCGTCGAGGCCGACGAGTACGCCGGCAACTTCGATCCGTATCATCCTTCGATCGCGGTCGTCACCTCGGCGGAGTGGGACCATCCCGACGTGTTCGCCGACGGGGCAGCCGTCGTGGTCGCGTTCGACCAGTGGCTCCGGAGCGCCCGCCCGGGTCCCGACGGCACGCCGCCGACGCTCGTCGCGAACATCGCCGACCCGGGTGTCTCGGAGCTCGCCGAGGGTCTCCGCGACTGGCCGGGGCGTCTTGTCGCGGCCTCGCTCGTCGAGGCGGGCTACGTCGAGACCGGAGGAGAGCGACCGCTCAATGAGGCGGGGGGTGTCGGCGACCGCTACGCGACCGCGCTCGGGGCCGCGACTTTGCTCCTCGGCCGGGTCGTCGCCACGAGTCCCGCCACGACGACGCTCGAGATCCTCGGCCTCGGCCCGGGCGAGCCGCCGCGCCGCGTCGAACTGCCGACGGCCGGTCGTCACAACGCGGCCAACGCCCTCGGCGTCGCCGGAGCGGCCGCGGCGGCGGGGGTGCCGCCGGAGGCGATCCTCGCCGGCCTCGCGAGCTTCGAGGGCGTCGGCCGCCGCCTCGAGCGCAAGGGTGAGGTGCGGGGCGTCGTCGTCTACGACGACTACGGCCACCATCCGACGGCGATCCGGGCGACGATCGCCGCCATCCGCCAGCGCGAGCCCGGGCGGCCGGTCTGGGCGGTGTACGAGCCGTTGACGTACCATCGCACGGCCGCCCTCATCGACGACTTCGCCGCGGCCCTGGCCGAGGCGGATGCCGTCGCGATCGCCGACATCTGGGCCGGCCGCGACCGCGACACGACGATCGCCTCGGCGGCCGGCCTCGCGGAGGCGGTCGCGGGCAGGCGGCCCGGGCTGGTCGCCGCCGCGCCCGGCTCGGTCGAGGCGACGGCCGCCTGGCTCGCCGGCAAGGTCCGCGCGGGCGACGCAGTCCTCGTGATGGGCGGCGGCCGGAGCTATCGGATCGGCGAGCTGTTGCTGGAGGCGCTGGACGGGCGATGAGTTTCGACTACGCGGCCGCGGGCGACCTCCTCGAGCGGTACGGCCGCGCCTGGGAAGCGTTCGACGGCGACGCCTGGGTCGAACTCTTCACCGACGACGTCGAGTACCGCGACGACCCCTTCGAGGAGCCGATGATCGGGCGAAACGCCGTCCGGGCATACTTGATGGACGCGGCAGGCCGCCAGCGCGAGGTCGACTTCACCATCGAGCGTCACTGGTTCGTCGACCCGACGGTCCTTGCCGCCTGGCATGCCGCCTACCTCCGGCGGGCCGATCGGGCCCGGGTCCGGTTGATCGGGTTCATGACGCTCGAGTTGCGCGACGGCCGGATCGCCCGGTTGCGCGAGTGGTATCACCGGCGCGAGACGCCGGCAGGCTAGAAGGCAGGACAGGACCGCGATGGCAGGAGACGTGTCGTTCGACGTCGTCAGCGACTTCGACGAGCAGGAGCTGCGGAACGCGCTCGACCAGGTCCGGCGCGAAGTGCAGCAGCGCTACGATTTCAAGGGCGTCACGGTCGATCTGACCCAGGCCAAGGCCGAACTCGTCCTTGTGACCGACGACGAGCACCGGGCAGCCGCCGTGAAGGACCTCATCGAGTCGAAGGCGATCCGCCGCGGCCTGTCGCTCAAGGTCTTCGACTGGGGCAAGGTCGAGCCGGCCGGCGGCAACAAGGTCCGCCAGGTCATCGGTCTCAAACGGGGCCTGCCCGACGAGCTGGCCCGGCGCCTGTCCAAGCTGATCCGCGACGAGTTCCCGAAGGTGAAGGCGCAGATCCAGGGCGAGGCGATCCGCGTCTCGGGCAAGAGCAAGGACGAGCTGCAAAAGGTGATCGCGCGGCTGCGGGAGCTCGACGAAGCAGTGCCGCTCCAGTTCGAGAACTACAGGTAACGCCATGATGCCCGGATCCCGGGTCGCCCGGGTCGTGATGCTCGTCATTGCCGCCGTCGTGGTCCTCGGCCTCATTCTCTCGACGCTTGCCGCGCCGGTTGCCTACTGAGCGATGACGACCGAACGCACGCCGGAAACCGCGACCGAGGAGCCCGTATCGGCGACCCCGGAATCTGCGGAACAGGCACCGGAATCGGCCGACGTCGCGGCGCCCGAACCGGAATCGGCCGAGCCAGCCACCGGAACGGGAGGCGCAACCGAATCGGCCGTCCGAGCCGAACCGGAGCCAGAGCCGGCCGCCGAAGCCGAACCGGAGCCCGAGCCGGCCGCCGAGCCTGAGCCGGTCGAAGAGGCGCCCGAGCCGGCCTCCGAACCCGAACCGGAGCCCGAGCCGGCCGCCGAACCCGAACCGGAGCGCGAGCCGGCCCCTGCGCCGCCCGAGCCGGCCGCCGAGCCCCAGCCCGCCGCGCCCGTCACCGTCGGCCGCTTCATCGCCGATGCGCTGCGCGCGGTCGGGGTCCGCTACGCCTTCACGGTGCCCGGCGAGAGCTTCCTCGGACTCCTCGAGGGCCTCGACGGGGCCGGGATCCGGATCGTCGCCGCCCGCCACGAGGGCGCCGCGGCCTTCATGGCCGAGGCCCACGGCCAGCTGACGAGCCGGCCCGCCGCCTGCGTCGCGACTCGGGCCGTCGGGGCCGCGAACCTGGCCATCGGCATCCACACCGCCCGCCAGGACTCGACACCCATGTTCGCCCTCGTCGGGCAGGTCGAGCGCCGGTTCCTCGGCCGCGAAGCGTTCCAGGAGATCGACCAGCCGGCGACGATCGGCGGCATCGCCGCCCACGCCGTCGAGATCCGGACGCCGGGCGACGTGCCGGCGGCGGTCGGCGCGGCCGTGCGCGCCGCACTCGCGGGTCGGCCCGGCCCGGCGCTCATTTCCGTGCCGGAGGACCTGCTCGACGAGGAGATGCCGGCCGGCACCGGCCACGACACGGCCCGGCCGGTGCCCGCTCGGGCCGAGCCCGACGAGGTCCGGTCCGTGCTCCAGCTCCTCGCCTCCGCCGAGCGCCCGGTGATCCTCGCCGGGGCCGGCGTCCTCCGCGCCCGGACCTCGACGGACCTCGTTCGCCTCGCCGAGCTCCTCGACGTGCCCGTCATCGCCGCGTGGCGCCGGGGCGACGTCGTCTCGAACGACCACCCGCTGTTCCTCGGCATGGCCGGATACGGCAGCCCACCGGTGGTTCGCGAACGTCTCGAGCGGGCAGACGCCATCGCGGTCGTCGGCTGCCGCCTTTCGGAGATCACGAGCTTCGGATACGCGATCCCGGGGCCGGGCCAACGCTGGGCCCACATCGACGTCGAGCCGCGTGGCGACGTCGGGGATCTGGCCCCGCCGACGATCCGGGTGCGGGCCGACGCCCGGGCGTTCCTGCGGGCTGCCATCCAGCGGATCCTGGGAGGGGTCCTGGACGCGACGCTGGTCGACGCGCGGCGGGCCGCCAACACCGCCGACCGGGCTGCCTGGGAAGCTGCCACGGCCGTCCAGGAGGCACGGACCTGGTCGGGGCCCGGCGTCGATCCGGCAAGAACGATGGCGACGCTCCGGCGGGTCCTGCCCGACGATGCGATCGTCACGACCGACGCCGGCAACTTCGGGCTGTGGCTGGCCCGCCACTTCCGGTTCCGGCGGCCCGGCACGTTCCTCGGTCCGACGTCGGGGGCCATGGGATACGCGCTGCCCGCGGCGATCGCTGCAGCGCTCGTCCACCGTGACCGGGCGGTCGTCGCGGTTGCCGGCGACGGCGGCTTCGCGATGACGATGGCCGAGCTGGAGACCGCGGTCCGCGAGAAGGCCCGGGTCATCGCCGTGGTCTTCGACAACGAGCGATACGGGACGATCGCGATGCACCAGCGGCGCCGCCCGAACGGGACCTCGATTGCGACCGATCTCGGCCGGATCGATTTCGCCGCCGTGGCGCGTGCCTGCGGCGCGCAGGGCATCGCCGTCGAGGACGACGCGGCCTTCGAGCCCGCGCTCCGGCGAGCGCTGGCGGCGGATCGGCCGACGGTGCTCCACCTCGCGCTCGACCGCGCCTGGGTCTCGCCCGACGAACCTCCGGGCTGAGCACCGGGCCCGCGCCGACGACGCCGCCTTAAGCGCGGCCTAAGCCGGCCTTGGCCGGCGCCGCGTACGGTCCTCCCGAACACACCATTCAGGCACGACCTGATCCACCGGGAGACCTGCGCAATGACCGCTCCACGCTCCACGATTCGACTGTTCTTCCTGTCCGGACTCGTCGCCGTCGTCGCGGCGTGCGGCGGCGCGGACGCCCGCGACGCCGACGTTGGGGGCGTGGCGTCCGCGGAGCCGATGATCGTCGCCGATGCGACCGTCGCTCCGGCCGACGACACGCTCCAGCCGGGCACGGACCTCAACGCCTGCGAGATCCTCACGCCCGCCGATATCGAGGCCGCGACCGACACGGCGGGCGTCGCCGAGGGCGAGTTCGAGGCCACTCCGACGGTTCTCTCGCCGGGCCACACGGAATGCACCTACGAAGGCGACTTCGGAGGCGTCATCGTCGCCCTGACGCCCGAGGACGGCGAGAACCTCTACGACGCCGCGGCCGGCGCCTACAAGGACATGGTCGTGATCGACGGCCTCGGCGACGGGGCCTTCTTTTCGGCCGACAACCACCGGGCGTTCGTCTGGCAGGGCAACGTCACGGTGATGTTCACGCTCTTCGTGAACGACGACCTCGACGCCGCAACGGTGGCCGAGGCCTTCGGCGAGGCAGTCGTCTCGAAGCTCTGAGACCCGTCCGTTTCACGTCGATCGGCGACGACCCCCGGCCGCCGGCCGGGGGTCGTCCGTGTCCGGCGCCTTCGTAAGCTCGCGCCGTTCGAGTAGCCTGCACCCATGGCACCGAAGAACTCGGCCGGCGACGCCTCGCTCAAGCGGCTCGGCGGCGGTCGCTGGCAGACCCGCGATGAGCGGTTCACGATCGAGCCACAATCCGGTACGTGGTCGCTCGTCGACGCGGAGGAAACCGACGAGCTGGGACTGCCCCTCGTCCGCGGGCCGTTCCGTTCGCTGACCGAGGCCAAGGCGGCGATCGAGGATGCCCGATCGGGGGCGGTCGAGTCGCCGCTGAGCGATCGGCTGAAGGCCGCCCGGGACAACTCGCCCCGTGCCCCTGCACCGTCCGGCAAGGCTCGCCAGGCGGAGCCGGCGGGCAGCGGCTCGCGCCGGAAGAAGGCGGTGGAGCAACCGAAGGGTGGGCCGGAGCCCTCCGAGCCTGTCGAGCCGCCCAGACCCGAGGTGCCGGAGGGGCTCTCGATCGAGCGCGTCTGGATCGTCGAGGTGCCGTACACGCGCGACGCGGCGAAGCGCCGGGCGACCGTCCGCCGCGAACACCTCGAGCGGATCGGCCGCCTCCTGTCGGAGGGGCGGCTGATCGAGGCCGGCGGCTACCTCGACTTCACGAGCGCGATCCTCGTCGTTCGCGCCGAGTCGGCCGAGGCGGCGCTTGCCCTCGTCCGCGACGACGTCTACCTCCGCTCGGGCGTCTGGCGCGAGCCGATCCGCGCCCGCGAGTACGGTCGGGTCGTCGTCGAGGCGGAGGCCCGCGGCACGGGCCGGCGGACGACTCGATCCCGCGGCGGCTGATCGGGTTCGGGCCCGCTCCCGGGCGAGCCGTCGCGTAACGTCGGGCCCGGCGACCGGCCCGCCGCCCGGAGGATCGTTGCCCAACCGGAGAGCGTGGCGAACCGGCGTCGCCCGGCACGAGGCCCGCCACCGGGAGCACCGAGCCCCTTGCCTCAGCGTTCGCGCACCACAGGCAGGTCGGCCCGGGCCCGCAGGTGGAACGCGACGCCGTACGGCTCCTGCGTCTCCGGATCGAGCCGGGGCATCGCCGTCAGGCGCCACTCACCGTCGTCGCGCCGGATCCAGCGGGCGAGCGGCCGGCCCTGGGCCAGGACGGCATCGAGGAGCGCGAACGTCTCGGGCGGCAGCCCGAGCATGACCTCGCGGGCCGGCAGGCCGATCGCCGCCCGCCCGAACTCCGCCAGGAACGCGGGATTGCCGTGGACGAGCCGGTGGCCGGGCCCGACACAGAGACCCGCAGGCCGCCGCGCCTCCATCGGCACCGTCCGCCCGAGCCCGTCGCCGGTTCGCCGCCCGATCTCGCCCACGTCCTCGGTCATCGCCGGCCTCCCCTGGTGCGCCCGATTCTGCACGAAGCGGGGGCGCCTGGGAACCTCCGGATTCGGCGTCCCGTATGCTCCGGGCGTGCGTGCGCTGATCTTCGATCTCGACGGGACGCTCGTCGACACCGTTTACGCCCACGTCTTCGCCTGGCAGCGGGCGCTGCTCGAGTTCGGGACGCCGGTCGACGGCTGGCGAATCCATCGGCGGATCGGGATGAGCGGCGGACTCTTCGCCCGAGCGGTCGCCCGCGAGATCGGCCGCCAGCTCCGTGACGACGAGGCCGAGGCGCTCCAGCGCCGCCACGGCGAAATCTTCCGGGAGATCCTGCCCGAGCGCCGGCCGCTGCCCGGCGCGGTCGACCTGCTGGCGGACCTGCGCTCCGGCGGCGTGATCCACGGGATCGCCACGTCCGGCCGGCGGCCGGAGATCGACAGATCGCTCGCGGCCCTCGGGATTCCCGCCGAGACGGTCGTGGTCGAGCGCGGCGACGTTCTACGGGCAAAGCCCGAGCCGGACCTGTTCCTGGCCTGCCAGGAGCGGCTCGGCGTCGAGATCGCCGACTGTTACGTCGTCGGCGATGCGGTCTGGGACCTGCTGGCGGCCCGGCGTGCCGGGATGTTGAGCGTCGGCCTGCTGACCGGCGGTTACGGCGAGGATGAGCTCAGGGCGGCGGGCGCGTTCCGGGTCTATCGCGACGCGGCGGAGCTCCACGATTCGCTCGACGAGCTGGGGATCGCCCTGCCGGCCGCCTGAGCCGGGAACGTCGCCCGGCGTTCAGCCGGCGCGCTTGCGCCGTCGTCGCGTCGGCGGCTCCTCGGCCGCCTTCGCCTGGGCGTCGAGGATCTGCTTGAAGACCTTGCCCATCCCGGGCCGCATCAGGGCGCGCCGCTCGGCGGCCGCCTCCCGATCGCGACGGCGGATCCGTTCGGCTTCGCGGGCGTCGAGGTCGTCGCTCATGGCGGGATCGTCCCTCGCCCGCGAGGCCGGTGTCAACGACCGGACGCGATGCCGGCGCAACGCCCGGCCGATGCTATCGTCCCGCCATGACCCCCGAGATCCGACGCGTCCGCGAAGACGAGCTCGCAGCCTATGTCGACGCCATGAGCACGGCGTTCCTCGAGCGCCCGGATGCCGACAAGGTCGCCGAAGAGCTCAAGCCGCTGTGGGACCGCGACCGGACCTGGGCAGCGCTCGACGGCGACCGGATCTGCGGCACGTTCCGCTCGTGGGCGACCGAGCTCACAGTTCCGGGCGGCGGCGTACTGCCGGCCGGGGCCGTGTCGGGCGTCACCGTCCTGCCCAGTCATCGACGACGCGGGATCCTGCGGGCGATGGTCGCCGCCGAGCACGGGGCGATGCGCGATCGGGGCGAGGCGATCGGGCTGCTGTACGCCTCCGAATATCCGATCTACGGCCGCTTCGGGTACGGCCCGGCGATTCGGTCCGCGACCGCCGTCGTCGACGCGAGGTCCACCTCGTTGCCCGGCCCGACGCCGGCCCACGTCCTCGTCGAGCGCCCCGACGAGTCGCTCACCACGCCCCTCCGCGAGGTCGGTGAGGCATGGCGGCTCCGGCAGCCCGGTGAGATCCGTCGCCGGGATTACCGCCTGGAGTACGACCTCGGCCTGCGGGAGAGCGCCTGGGACGGCCGCTGGAAGGGGATCCTCGCGGTCCACCGGGACCAGGCAGCCGGCAGCATCGATGGCTACGTCCGTTATCGGCCGATCCAGAAGTGGGAGTTCGGCCAGCCACGAGGCAGCCTCGAGGTCGACGACCTCTACGCCCTGACCGACGAGGCCTACGCCGCGCTCTGGCAGTATCTGCTAGAGAGCGACTGGGTCGCGACCATCCGGGTCGAGCGCCAGAGCCTCTCCAACCGGCTGCCGTGGCTGTTGACGAACGCCCGGGCCCTCCGCTACGAGGACGTCGGCGACGGCATGTGGGTCCGCCTCCTCGACGTGCGACGTGCCCTCGAGGGACGAACCTACGAGCGGGAGGATCGCCTCGTCCTTGAGGTGCGGGACGCGGAGGTGGTGAACGGCCGGCTGCGGCTGGAGCTCGACGCGGGCCCCGACGGCGCCAGGTGCCGGCCGAGCGATCGGACGCCGGATCTCGCGCTCGACGTCGGAGCGCTCGGGGCGGCGTACCTCGGTGGTCGATCGCTGCGCGACGCGGTCCTCGCCTACGGCGGCGCAGACGAACAGCGGGCAGGTGCCCTCGCGGCGGCCGACGCGCTCTTCCGGACGCTTGACGAGCCGCGCTGCTCGACGTTCTTCTGACGCGTGGGCTGCGGCCGGGAGGCGAGCCGCCGGAACCCGATCAGCGGACCGGCGCGACGATGACGAACCGGCCGTACCACTCGTCTCGTGCCGGCATCGTTCCCGGGCTGTAGGGGTCGTCGTACGGGCTGTCGGTCTCGAGATACGGACGGAAGCGGACCTTGAGGTCGGCGCTGCCCTTCAGCTCGCCGTAGGTGATCCGCTTGTTGACGGTCGCCCGCGAGGAGAGGGGATCGCTGAGGCGGACCGCCGCGATCGTGAACGCATTCGTGAACCGGCCGGCGGCATCGCGGGCGAACGGGTCGCCGACCAGCCCCTCGTAGCCGGTGATCATCTGGGCATGGCGGCCCGCCCAGGCCGCGATCCCGACCGGCTTGCGATACCGGATCATGGCCCGGACGGCGCTCTTGATCGCGGCGTCGAACGTTGCGTAGGCCTGGTCGTCGTAGACGCGCCCGCCCGCACCGAGCGCGGCGCTGCCCCAGCCGTAGTAGTTGAGGGCGTTGCGCCAGCCGTGAGGATCGGAACCGTAGCCGCCGGCGAGCGTGTCGTGGGTCCGCTCCCACTCGAGGATCGAGTCGCGGGCGGCCCCGCCGAGGCGGACCGTCCAGACGAATCCCGGCCCGCCGGTTCGGCGCAGGGCGATCATGTTCAGCATGTCCATGGCCAGGGTCGACGTGCAGGCGTTGTAGTTGGGGTCCTGGAAGCGGAAGCCGTCGGCGACGAAGAGGTCGAGGCTGGCCGGGTTCGGTGAGCCGACCGAGACGGAGCGACCGCCGGCCGTCGTGTCGGCCGCCGCGGCCGTGCCCCCGAGCGCGATCGCGAGGACCAGCCCGAGGACGGCCGCCACGAATGCACGGGTCCGCGGGCGGGAGGCGGTCGTGAGCGGCGAGAGCATCGGTCGTCGGTCCTTCGGTTGACGCGGCGTCCCTCCAGGTCGCGAGGGAGCGTCCGCTCACGCCACGATCGGGCCCGGGGACCGACGGGTCATCGGCGGAGGGTGTGCTCCGCCGCATGGACTGAGGACGACGAGCGGCTCGCCGCGGCGACGGGGGTCCGCCCGTCAATCGGACGGCCCCTCGTCGATCGGACGGCGCGGATCAGGCCTCGGCGGCGTACTCCGCGGGGTGGTCGCCGCGGTCCTTGGCCGCCGTCCGGGCGATCATCTCGAGGGTCGCCTCGACCGTCATCCCGTTTGCCTCGGCCGCCTTCTTCACGGTCTCGTAGGTGATGTTGACGTCGGGCTTGCCCATGTCGTCGTGGGCTCGCATGCAGCCGCAGTTCAGGCACATGATGGGTCCTCCGTATGGATCAAGGCGTGACCGTAACCGAACCGGTCATGTCGCGCGGATGGAGATGGCACTCGTAGGCGAAGGTACCGGGATCGCCGAATGTGAAGGTCGCCGACGCTCCCGGCTCCATGAGCATCGGCTCAGCGGGCAGGCCGTCGTCGAGGAACCGGACGGAGTGGCTGAAGTTGTCATGGTTCGACCAGGTCACGGTCGTCCCGACCGGGACTGCGATCGCAACTGGCTCGAACCGGTACGAGGGCGGTAGGTCAACGGCCGCGGTCGCGACCGGTGACGGGCTGTCCGAGCCCGCCGCGGCGCAGCCGACGAGCCCGACGAGGCCAAGGACCGCCACGAGGACGCGCGCGGTGCGGGCCACGAGGCTCAGGCCCGGGCCGGATCGCCGGACCGGCCGAGGATCGACCGCGACGCCCCGACGAAGAGCAGCGTGAAGGCGACGAGGTTCAAGACCTCGGCAATCGTGTGGGCGAACAGGAAGACGGTCCAGTCGAGGTGGTAGGTCATGTAGACGATCTCGGCGAGAGCGAACAGGGCGAAGCCCCAGCCCAACGTCGAGGCGCCCGCCCCGAACGAGCGCCACGCGAAGTACGTGCCGGCCCCGAACAGGGCGATGTGGACGACGAGAAATCCGAGCGGCGGGATCGAGTTGACGAAGTCACCGATTGGCATCGCGGGGTCTCCCTTCCGGCCGGTTGACCCGGCCCGCTGTACTCAGCCCGTCGGCGATCGCGCCGGCGAGCACGACGACCATGCCCATGAGGACGACAAGGTGGGCGAGATGTTCGGACGCCCCGAAGCCGTCGCCGATCGCGGCCGACCCGGGGCCGTGGGCGGCGACGTCGAGGAGCAGGCCGAGCGCGATCGTCGCGATCCCGAACCTGAACGTTCGTGCCATCCGGCCTCCGTCGTCTCTATCGCTAGGCAGCGCTATCGTTACACCATGAAACGAGCTCGTCAAGTCTTTCGCCAGCAGTGATGTGTTATACAGCTTCTGTAGCATCGTCCGGACATGGAGCGCGTCCTCACCACCCGCGAGCTCAACCGGTCGCTGCTCGCTCGGCAGCTCCTTCTCGATCGGTCCCCGGTCTCGCTGACGGAGGCCCTCGAGCGGGTCGGCGGGCTCCAGGTGCAGTACGCGCCGTCGGGCTACATCGGGCTGTGGAGCCGGCTCGCGGGCTTCCGCCGTTCGGACCTCACGGCCGCGCTCGAGTCTCGGGAGGTCGTCCAGGCGACCCTCATGCGGGCGACGATCCACCTGGTCTCGGCCGCCGACTTCTGGCCCCTCGCAGCCGGCGTTCGCCGGACGCGTCGCGAGTGGTGGGTCCGAATCCGCCGCAAGGACCTCGACGGGATCGACATGGATGCCGCCACGGCTCGCGTCCGGGCGTTCCTCGAGGACGGTCCGAAGCGCCAGGCGGAGATCGTCCGCTTCGTCGCCGGCGAGGGTCTGCCGAGGATCGTCTGGGAGGGCCTCGGCCAGTGGCTCGACCTCGTCCGCGTCCCGCCGTCCGGCACCTGGGACCGGCGGCGAGCGGACCTCTACGGCCTCGCCGAGTGGTGGCTCGGGCCGCCGACCGCCACAGAGGAAGACGGCCTGGAGCTGCTCGTCCGGCGCTATCTCGGCGGCTTCGGCCCGGCGACCCTCGCCGACGCCGCGAGCTGGGCCGGCGTGTCCGTGACAGTCCTGCGACCGGTCGCCGACCGACTCGAGCTTCGCCGCTTCAGGGACGAGGCCGGACGCGAGCTGCTCGACCTGCCGGATGCGCCGCTGCCCGGTGGGGACACACCGGCGCCCGTCCGATTCCTCCCGACGTGGGATGCGAACCTGCTGGTCCACGCCCGGCGGACGGGGATCCTCCCGGAGCGGTACCGGCCGCTGATCTTCAGCACGAGGACGCCCCATTCGTTCCCAACGTTCGTGGTCGACGGGGCCGTCGCCGGCACGTGGCGCGAGACGGACGGCCGCATCGACCTGAGTCCGTTCGAGCCGCTCCCGGCCGCGGCCGTCGCAGCCCTCGAAGATGAGGGCGAGTCGCTTGCGGCGTTCCACGTCGACGGTCCGTCGACCGGCGATCGGCGGGTGAGACAATCGCGGTGATGAGCGACCAGCTGGCAGCGGCAGCCGGCGCGGCGAGCGACGACCCGCGCGTCGCCGGCCGTGAGGCGCTTGCACGCCACGCCTGGCAAGAGGCGTTCGATCGGCTCTCGGAAGCGGATCGCGCCGGCAACCTGGCGGGCGCGGACCTCGAGGCGCTGGCGATGAGCGCCTTCTTCACCGCCCGGGCCGACCTCGAGCTCGAGACCAAGGAGCGTGCGTTCAAGGCCTACCAGGCCGAGGGAAACATGCTGCGAGCCGCCTATCTGGCGCTCGACCTCAGCAAGCAGAACGGGTATCGCGGCCGCACGTCGATCGCCGGGGCGTGGCTGCGGCGGGCCGAACGCCTGCTCGAGGGGCTGCCCGAGGCCTACGCGCACGGCTATCTTGCCCTGGAACGCAGCGGGCGGGCGAGGGACGGCGGCGACGTCGAGGCCGCGGTCGCGCAGGCCGAGCTCGCCGTGGAGATTGCCGACCGCACCGGCGACGGCGACCTGCTGGCCAACGCGATGACGGCTCTCGGGGCCCTCAAGATCGCGACCGGCCACCCGACCGACGGACTTGCCCTTCTGGAGGAGGCGTCGGTCGCGGCGATCAACGGCGAGCTCTCCCCGTTCACGACGGGGGTCACGTGCTGCACGATGATCGCGGCCTGTCGCGACCTGACCGACTATCGCCGGGCGAGCGAGTGGACGGAGGCGACCGAGAAGTGGTGCGAGCGTCAGGCCGTCTCGGGGTTCCCGGGCGTCTGCCGCGTTCACCGGGCCGAGGTCGTCGCCCTGAGCGGTGCCTGGGAGCGCGCGGAACAGGAGCTCCGCCGTGCGACCGACGAGCTCGCCGCCTACAACGCGATCCCGCCGCTGGCCGATGGCTGGTACGCGATCGGCGAGATCCGCCGCCTCAAGGGGGATCTCGTTGGAGCCGAGGCGGCGCTCCGGGAGGCCCACGCCCTCGGCCGGACGCCGCAGCCCGCCCTCGCCCTGATCCGCCTTGCCGAGGGCAAGGTCCGGGCGGCCGCTTCCGCGATCCACGCAGCCGTCCGCGACGAGACGTGGGACCAGTGGGCGCGGGTTCGCCTGCTCCCGGCCCAGGTCGAGATCGCCATCGCCGCCGGCGACCGGGCAACGGCCCGGACGGCGGCCGAGGAGCTGACGCGGATCCTGGAGTCCTTCCGCGCCCCGGCCCTCGACGCCGGACGCCATCAGACCTGGGGACGGGTCCTCCTGGCCGAGGACGATCCGGCCGCCGCCGTCCCCGAGCTACGTGCCGCGATCCGCTCGTGGCGCGAGGTCGGGGCGCCGTACGAGGTCGCTCGCAGCCGGGTGCTGCTGTCCCGCGCCCTCAGGGCCCTCGAGGATGACGACGAAGCCGATCTCGAGCTGCAGGCCGCGCGCGCCGAGTTCGAGCGTCTCGGGGCCACGACCGACCTGCGTGCGACCGACCTGGAGATCGAGTCGGCCGCCGGGCTGCACCGGGCGCCCCTGCAGGCGCGCCGAACCTTCATGTTCACCGACATCGTCGGCTCGACGAACCTCGCCGAGCTTCTCGGCAACGAGGCCTGGGAGCAGCTCCTGCGCTGGCACGACGACATGCTCCGGCGCGTCGTCGCGGGAGCCGGCGGGGAGATCGTGAACTCGACCGGCGACGGGTTCTTCGTCGCGTTCGAGGACGCGCGACCGGCGCTCGAGTGCGCGGTCGCGATCCAGCGCCGGTTGGCCGAACAGCGCCAGTCGAGCGGGTTCGCCCTCTCGGTCCGGATCGGGCTCCACGCTGCCGAGGCCAACCGCCGGATCGACGCCGGGGGCGCGGTGGACTACAGCGGCGTCGGCGTCAATCTCGCCGCCCGCGTGGCGGGCCTGGCCGGGGGAGGGGAGATCCTCGTCACGGCCGAGACACTCGATCAGGTCGAAGGGCTCGACCGACTCGAAGGGATCGCGCCGTCTGCTCCGCGCGAGGCCGTCATCCGGGGCGTGAGCACGCCCGTGACCGTCGCGACCGTCGCCTGGTCCTAGGTCGCGAGGCCGCCACCCGACCGCGGCTCAGGCGGTCGCCAGCGACGCGATCAGCATGTCGCCCCGTTCCTCGAAGCTGAACCCGGCCTCTGCCAGCAGCGAGCGCATCGGCCGATTCTCCGGGGAGAGTTCCGCCACGACGCCCTCCGCGTCCTCGCCGCGGGCGACCCCGATCGCCGAACGGAGCAGCTCGCGACCGATTCCCCGACCCTGCCACGCGTCGGCGACGACGAGCGAGACCTGGTGCCGATCGGTCGCGTGGATCTTGGAGAGGCGGGCGACGCCGGCCACGGCAGGACCGTCCGCGTCGGGGACCTCGGCGACGAGCGCGATCTCGCGGTCGTAGTCGACGAAGCAGATCCGCGTCAGCCGCTCGTGGGCCGTTCGTTCGGCGAGCGCGAGATCGGTGCCGTAGCGGGCCCGGACGGTGGCCGGCGAGAGCGTCCCGTGGAACCGGGCGAGAGCGGGCTCGTCCTCCGGCCGGATCGGCCGGACGACGACCGGCGTCCCGCGCTCGTCGCGGAACTCGCGAACGTAGCGGTGCGGATACGGCCGGATTGCGAGCCGCGGCAGGTTGCGATCGGCGACCTCGGCCGGATGGAGGACCACCCGGGCGTCCAGGGCGATGATCCGCTCAGGCGAGGCGAGGACCGGGTTGATGTCGATTTCGGCAATCCGGGGCTGCTCGGCGACGAGTTCGCTGAACCGGACGAGGAGCCCCGCGAGGACGTCGACGTCGATCGGACGGCGGCCGCGCACGCCCGGGAGGGCGCGGGCGATCGTCGTCTGCTCGATGAGGCGCCGGGCAAGGGTCATGTTCAGCGGCGGAAGGGCGAGCGCCCGGTCCCGGAAGACCTCGACGAGCTGGCCCCCCATCCCGAACAGCAGGACCGGCCCGAACTGCGGGTCGGGGCTGCTGCCGACGATCAGCTCGTAGCCGGACCAGTCGACCATCGGCTGGATCGTCACGCCCTCGAAGTGGCCGGGGCCGGCCTTCTCCTCGACGGCTTCGCGAATCAGATCGAACGCGTCGCGGACCGCGGCTGCGTCGCGCAGGTTCAGGCGCACGCCGCCGACGTCGGTCTTGTGGGTGATCGTCCGGCTGAGCAGCTTCGCGACGACCGGATACCCCATGTCGTCGGCGGCCGCGACGGCCTCGTCCGGTGTCGCCGCGAGTTCGGTGTCGGTGATCGGGATGCCATAGGCGGCGAGCACCTTCTTGCTCTCGTACTCGGTCAGGAGCGTCCGGCCTTCGGCAGCCACCGCCTCGACGATCCGGTCGACCTCCTCGCGGAATTCGCCGCGTTCGGGGGCCACGGGCAGGCTCGGCGTCTCGTACAGCAGGCGCAGGTTGTCCTGGTAGCGCCAGAGGTGGTTGAACAGGACGCACGCCGTGTCCGGGTAGGCGAAGGTCGGGATCCCGGCCTCGCGCAGGATCGCCGCACCTTCGGCGACCTCGGCGCCGCCCATCCATGAGGCGAGCACGGGTTTGCCGGGGATCCGCGCGTGACGGGCGAGGGCCCGGGCGGTCGCCGTCGGGTCGGTCATCGCCTGGGGCGTCAGGATCACCAGGAGACCATCGGCCCCGGGATCCGCCGCGGCAACCTCGAGGGCCTGGGCATACCGCTCCGGCGGCGCGTCGCCGATGATGTCGATCGGGTTGTTGTGGCTCCAGACCGCCGGCAGGACCGCGTTGAGCCGCTCCATCGTCTCGGGCGTCAGCTCGGTCAGGACGCCGCCTCCGCCGATGAGCGCGTCGGTCGCGATGACCCCGGGCCCACCGGCATTCGTCACGATCGAAAGGCGTCGTCCTCCCGGCCGCGGCTGCTTCGCGAGGATCTCCGACACCTCGAACAGCTCGCTGATGGAGTCGACGCGGAGGACGCCGGCCCGTCGGAAGGCGGCGTCGAGGACGTCGTCTGATCCGGTCAGCGACCCGGTGTGAGATGCGGCCGCCTTGGCCGCCTGTGCGGTGCGACCGGGCTTGATGACGATGATCGGCTTCGTCAGCGCGACCTCGCGGGCGGCCGACAGGAAGGCCCGGGCGTCTCCGATCGTCTCCATGTAGATGACGATGCTGTCGGTGTTCGGGTCGTCGCCGAGGTAGTCGATGACGTCGCCCCAGCCGACGTCGAGCATCGAGCCGAGCGAGACGATCGAGCTGAACCCGACGTCCTCGAGGGCGGCCCAGTCGAGGATTGCGGTGAGCAGTGCACCTGACTGCGACACGAAGCCGACCCGACCGGGCTTGGCGATCGCCGCCGCGAACGTCGCGTTGAAGGACCCGACCGGGTTCATGACGCCGAGGCAGTTCGGGCCGATCACCCGGATCCCGTGGGCCCGCGCCGCCTCGAGGACGCGCCGCTCGAGCTCGACCCCTTCGGCGCCGACCTCCTTGAACCCGGCGCTGATGATGATCACGCCGCGAACGCCGGCCCGGCCGCACTCCTCGACGATCCCGGGCGCCGTCCCCGCCGGCGTCACGACGACGGCGAGGTCGACGGGCTCGCCGATCGCGCCGATCGAGGCGTAGGCGCGAACGCCGAGAACCGCCCCGCGACTCGGGTTCACCGGGTAGACCGTCCCGCCGAACGGCGACGACAGGAGGTTCCACAGGATCGTCCGACCCACCGAACCGGGCTTCTCGGTCGCGCCGATCACGGCCACCGAGCGCGGCTGGAAGAAGGCGTCGAGCGGATGGCGGTCGACGTGGAGGATGTCGGACGAGGGGTCCGGCGCGAGCGTGGGAGTCAGAACGGACATCAGGCTGCCTCGGGAGCGGATGGTCGAGCGTGGCGCAGCGGCCGTGTCGTCATCGTGACACGACTCGTGCGCCCATCACGGTCGCGCCGCAACCGCCACGCCGGCAAGGGCTGGCCGGCCGGCGCGACGGGTCCGTTCGGCCCGCCGTGACGGCACGCGGCCCTACCAGAGGCGAAGCTGGCCGGTGCGGCGCAACCAGGACAGGGCGATGAATCCGAGCGTGACGCCGATCGCCAGGTAGATCCACTGGAGGAACATCGTCTCGGGCATGACCACGAGCTGGACGAGGATCCAGATGATCAGGCCCACGCCGAGGACTCCCGTCAGCCACGGTGCGATCCAGTGGCGAGCGATCGTCAGACCGGCGAGGGCGAGCATGCCGAGGCCGTTCACGGCGAACAGGTAGAGACCGGGCACGAGGTAGCTCCCGAACGGGGTTGCCTCGATCCAGCCCCGCGGCAGCTGCATCGCCTGGCCGCTCGGGTCGTTGATGAACCACCAGCCGACGGGGACCGCCGCGATCGCGGTGAACACTTCGAGGCCGACGGCAAGCCAGGTGTAGCGAGGGCGGTCGACACGTTGAGAGTCGGGAACGACGTGGATCTGCACGGGACTCCCTCACGGTAACGAAGGATCGGGCGATCGCCCCCATCCAAGCCGATCGCGCCGCGGGGTTGCGACCGGCGATCGGCCCGATCCCACAGGACGAACCGCCCGAACTCGGATCGTCCGAGTCTCGGCCGGCGTCAGGCCGGCAGGAGATAGAGGGCGAACACGAGGTCCGTCCGGGCGACGATCGCGTGGGCCATCCGGACGGGCATTCGCAGCCAGGCCCCCGGGCCCGCGTCGTGCGATTCCCCGGCCGCGGTCAACTCCGCCTCACCGGAGAGGACGTGGATGATCGCCGGCCGAGCGGAGGTGTGTTCGGAGAGCCGCTCGCCGGCCGCCATCGCGAACAGGACGAGCTCGACCCCGCCGGCATCGGAGAGCGTCTGGCTGTGGATTCCCCGCCTGGGGATCGTCGCCTCCGCGGCGAGGTCGGGGAAGTAGGTCGGGGACTGGTCGTTCATTGCATCACGATACGACGAGACGCTCCGACGGCCCGTCGTGGCTGCTACCGTGCCGTCATGTCGGCCCTGGATCGCCGATTCACCCGCCTGCTCGGGGCGGCCGGCGTCTCGAACCTCGGCGACGGTGTGGCGCAGGCGGCCATGCCGCTCCTCGTCGCGTCGCTGACCCGCGATCCGGTGCTCGTCGCCGGGGCGACGATCGCCGGCCAGGGGCCGTGGCTCGTCTTCGCGCTCCTGTCGGGCGCGCTCGTGGATCGCCTCGATCGACGCCGGACGATGATCGTCGTCGACCTCGTTCGGGCCGCGATCATGGCGGTGCTGGCTCTCGCGATCCTCGCCGGACGCATCGAGATCTGGCTGATCTACCTGCTCGCGTTCGCCCTGACGAGTGCCGAGACGCTGTTCGACCCGGCGAGCGAGGCGATCCTCCCCCAGATCGTCGAACGCGAAGCCCTGGCCGCGGCGAACGCGCGTCTCCAGGGCCTGACCTGGGTGGCGAACTCCTTCATCGGGCCGCCCCTCGGCGCGATCCTGTTCGCGGTCGCGGCCGGCCTTCCGTTCGCCCTCGACGCGGCGACGTTCGTCATCGCGGCGGCCCTCGTTGCCTGGATCCCCGGCCGCTACCGGGCGGTCGGACGCGGCACCGGCCCCGACTCGCTCCGGGGCGAGATCGCCGAGGGGCTGCGGTTCCTGGCGGCCCATCCGATCCTGCGCTGGACCACACCGATGGCGGGAGTGACGAACCTTGCGGCCTTCGCGATCATCGCGATCTTCGTGCTCTACGTGCAGGACGTGCTCGGGCTCGACGAAATCGGCTACGGCCTGTTGATCAGCGCGCTGGGCGTGGGCGGGCTGGCCGGAGCGATCGTCGCAGGGCGGGTGATGACCGCGCTCGGGCCGGCCGGCGCGATCCGCCTGACGTTGCTGCTCGGCTTCTTCTCGGGGCTCGCCCTGGCCCTCGTCGCGCATCCGGCCGTCGCCGCGGTCGCCATCCTGTCGTTCGGTTTCCAGACGACGATCTGGAACGTCACGGTGGTGTCCCTTCGCCAGGAGCTCGTCCCGGACGCACTGCGCGGGCGGATCGCCGGCTCGTCGCGCCTCGTCACCTGGGGCACGCAGCCGGTGGGCGCGCTGGCGGGCGGCGTGCTCGCCGGGGCCTTCGGGCTCCAGGCACCGCTGCTCTTCAGCGCGGCGCTGTTCGGGTTGAATTTCCTCGTGGCGGTCGGCGCGATCACTCCCGCCGGGATCGCCGAGGCGCGACGGGTCGCGTCGAGCGCGGCCTGACCCGGCGCCGCCCGCCGCGAACTCCTAGCGCAGGACCTCGACGACGTCGCCGTCGACGACTTCATGGTCGCGGCCGACCCGCTGTCCGTCGAAACGGGCCGACGGACCCCAGACCCGGGCTCCCGCGAGGCGGGCGCCGAGATCGTGATGGATCGCGTCGGCGACGTCGGCGACGGTCGAGCCGCGTTCGAGGGCGAGCGGATCGCCGTCGACGATCCCGTTCACCCGTAGCCGGACGCGGATGAGGCCGGTCAACGTCCACACCGCTTCGCGGAAGGCGTCGAGCGATCCCTCGTCGAGGATCGAGACCGGCACGAGCCGCAGGTCCGGGAACGCGTCGACCAGCGTCGTCAGGGCGTTCGGCGGCGCCTCGTCGGCTCGAGTCGCCGCAAGGATCGAGGGCTTGTCGATCCCGGCCGCGGCGACCTCCGCTCGAACGGCCGCGAGCTCGCCGGCATCCCCGCCGGCCCGGGCGCAGTAGACGATCGCATCAGCCGAGCGCAACACGCCGAGGAGCGCCCGGCCGGCGCCGCGACCCTCGGACGCCCCGACGATCAGGCCGGGGATCTCGACGAGCTGGACGAGCACCCCACCGATCCTGGTGAGCGCCGGCACGGGCCGGAGCGTCGTGAACGGGTAGTCGCCGGTCTTGATCTGGATCTCCGACAGCGCCTGGAGCAGCGACGACTTGCCGACGTTCGGCGGCCCGACGAGGGCGACCTGCGCCGCGCCCTCCCGACGGACCGCGATCGAGTCGCGATGGACGGCGTTCGACCGGATCCGCGTGTCCTCGATCTCGGCGAGCAGCTCCTTGCGGAGGTCCGCGTAGGGGCCGTTCCGGTAGTCGGGCAGCTCCTCGAGCAGGGCCCGGACCTCGCGGATCCGCTCGCGACCTTCCTTGCCAACGAGGCGCCGCTTCGCCACCTGGGCGAACGTTCGATGCGGCATCGGCATGACGAACTCCTTGAACCGTGACGGCGGGCGGCGCGCGGCCCGCGCGACCCGCGGGTCCGCGGCGGCAGCACGCGTCCGACTCGCCCCTTCCACCAACGCTGGTTCCTGGAAGGGGCGGCTCAGCCGTTCTGGTTGGAGATCGTGGCGAGCCAGGCGTCCTCGGGACGTTGGCCTGGGGCTTCGGTCATGGCCCGGTCAGCGTACACCGTGGCCCGGCGACGAGCGGCGGCGTGGGGAACGGCTAGCCGCGCGGGTCGCTCAGACCGAACGCCCGCGCGATCTCCAGCGCCGCCGCACCCGCGCCGCGGTCCTGGTTGCACAACACGACGGTCGTCGTCGCCGCGGCCGGGTAGTGCGAGACGAGCGCGGAGACGCCCGGATCGCTGCCGCCGTGGCCGATGACACCGACCTCGCCATCGGTGACGGCCAGCATGCAGCCGTAGCCGTACTGTTCGATGGCGTCGGACGGCGGGCCCTGCGGCGACATGGCGGCGGACGTCAGGCCGGGGGAGAGGAGGCGCTCGCCGACGAGCGCGTCGACGAGGCGGGCGAGATCGACCGGCGTCGTGATCATGCCGCCGTCCGGCATGCCGATCGCGGTGACGCCGAAGATGTTCGACCGCCACGAATCGTACGGGCCCTCGCTCGTGAGGTATCCGGTTGCCAGCCGCGGCGGATCCTCGTCGAGCGCCTCGAACGCCGTGTCGGCCATGCCCGCGGGTTCGAAGACCTCCTCGGCGATGACGGCCGAGAAGGCCCGTCCGGTCACGGCCTCGAGGATCAGCCCGACGAGGATGAAGTTCGCGTCGCTGTACTGGTACCGCTCGCCGGGCGGGAAGACCGCCGGCAGCTCCGCGAACAGCGGCAGCATGTCGGCCGGGCGCCGGACGTGGTAGCTCGGGACGCGGTCCCAGCACGACAGGAACGACGCCCAGGTCGGGTCCTCGTCGTCGTGGTAGTTGGGGATCCCGGAGGTCTGGGCGAGCAGATGGTGCAGCGTGTGGCCCGGCGTGAGCGAACGGGGTCGCTGGTCGACCGGCAGCAGCTC
>DASTVH010000330.1:0-8107 GCA_035759195.1 Candidatus Limnocylindrales bacterium | reverse complement strand
TCGCGACGGGATGTTCGGGATGGTGACGGCGCTGGTCGTCCAGGAAGCCGCGAGCGCATCGGCGGGTTCAGCGACAGGGTCGGCGGCGCTGGCTCGGGCCGCCGTGCCGGGCTCGGCGGCCGGGCGGGCGGCAGGTCCGGTTCGGACGGCCGCCGCAGCGGCCGGCTCGACCGCCCTCGCCTGTCGCATCCCGACCGCCTGATCCCAGACGCGGGCTGCCGGGCATCCCACCGGCGGCCGCGGCACGGCGACGCCGCGGCGTCGGTTCGAGCGAGGCCCGACGCGCGGATGGGGGCTAGGATGGACCCGTTCGTACGAAGGAGGACGCCATGCAGGGCGCCACGACGGCGGCCGAAACGACCGCCCCCGATGCCGGCGATGCCGACGAGCTCGAGACGATCGCCCGGTACCGCCGGGCGGCCAACTATCTCGCCGCGGTCCAGGTCTACCTTCGTTCGAACGCGCTGCTCCGGCGGCCGCTCCGGGCCGACGACATCAAGCCCCGGCTGCTCGGTCACTGGGGCACGTCGCCGGGCATCAACCTCGTCGTCGCCCACCTGAACCGCCTCATCCGGCGGCGCGGCGTGCGCGCGCTGATGATCACCGGCCCGGGCCACGGCGCCGCCGCGAACCTGGCGAACCACTACCTCGACGGATCACTCGCCGAGTTCTACCCGGAGATGACCCGCGATGCGGCCGGCGTCGAGCGCTTCGTCCGCGCGTTCTCGTGGCCGGGCGGCTTCCCGTCGCACCTCACCCCGGGCACGCCCGGGACGATCCACGAGGGCGGTGAGCTCGGCTACGCGCTGGCGACCGCCTTCGGGGCCGCGATGGACGATCCCGATCTCCTCGTCGTCTGCCTGGTCGGCGACGGCGAGGCCGAGACCGGGCCCACCGCCGGTTCGTGGAACGCCAACCGCTTCCTCGACCCCGCCACCGGCGGCGCCGTCCTGCCGATCCTCGACGTGAACGGCTACAAGATCAGTTCCGCGACGATCACCGGCACGATGACCGACGAGGAGCTCGAGACGTTGTTCGAGGGCTACGGCTGGGAGCCGATCCTCGTCTCGGGCGACGACGATTCGGTCGACGCGGCGATGGCCGCGGCGATGGACCGGGCGGCCGATGCGATCGCCGACCTCCAGAAGCGGGCCCGCGGCGGGGAACGGATCCTCCGTCCGCGCTGGCCGATGATCGTCCTGCGCACGCCCAAGGGCTGGACCGGCCCGGTGGTCGTGGACGGAAAGCGGGTCGAGGGCACTCACCGCGCGCACCAGGTTCCCGCCCCGAACGCGCGAACGAACCCGGCCCACCTAGCGATCCTCGAGGAGTGGTTCCGCTCGTACCGCCCGGAGGAGCTTTTCGACGAGGAGGGCCGGCCGGCCGCCGGGATCCTCGACGCGGTCCCCGACGGCGACCTGCGCCTCGGCATGAACGACACCGCGATCGGCGGCCGGCAGCGCGTCCCGCTCGAGCTGCCGGACGCGGCGATCGCCGCCGTCGACGTCCCGGCACCGGGCGCCGTCGACGCCGGCGCGCTCGATCGGGTCGGAGTCTTCCTCGCCGAGGTCATGCGCCGGACCGATCGCGAGCGCAACTTCCGGATCTTCTGTCCCGACGAGCTCGAGTCGAACAAGCTGGGCGCGGTGCTCGACGTCACCGGCCGGGCGTTCACCTGGTCGGACGACCCCGAGAGCCGCTTCGCCCCCGACGGCCGCGTCGTCGAGGTCCTCTCGGAGCACCTCTGCGAAGGCTTCCTCGAGGGTTACCTCAAGACCGGCCGACACGGCCTCTTCCCGTGTTACGAGGCGTTCATCCAGATCGTCGACTCGATGATCGCCCAGTACGCGAAGTGGCTGAAGGTGTCCGGCGAAGTGCGGTGGCGCCCGCCGCTCGCCTCGCTCAACCTCCTGCTGACGTCGGACGCCTGGCGCCAGGACCACAACGGCTACTCGCACCAGAACCCGGGCTTCATCAACTCGCTTCTGACGAAGAAGGGCACGGTCCTCCGGATCACCCTGCCGCCGGACGCGAACACACTCGTCGAGACCGTCTACCGCTGCCTGACCTCGGTCGGCTACATCAACCTCGTCGTTGCGACGAAGCAGCCGCTCCCCCAGTGGCTCTCGATGGACGAGGCCAAGGCCCACGCGACGGCCGGCGCATCGATCTGGCGCTGGGCCTCGACCGACGAGGGCGTCGACCCCGACATCGTGCTCGCCGCCGCCGGGATGGTCCCGACGAACGAGATCCTGGCCGCGACGGACATGCTCCGCCGCGACGTGCCGGAGCTGCGGGTCCGCGTCGTCAACGTCATGGACCTGATGCGGCTCGAGTCGCGGCGGAGCCATCCCCACGCCCTCGAGCCCGAGCCGTTCGAGTCGCTCTTCACGGCCGAGCGGCCGGTCGTCTTCGCGTTCCACGGCTACCCGTCGGCGATCCACCAGCTGATCTCGGCTCGGCCGAACGCGACCCGCTTCCACGTCCGCGGCTACAGCGAGGAAGGGATCACGACGACGCCGTTCGACATGCTCGTCCGCAACGGCTCGAGCCGCTACCAGCTCGCGGCCGAGGCCATCCGCCGCTCCGGCAGGGCCGGGACCCGGGCCGGCAGCCAGGCGATCGACCGCTACCTGCTCGCGATCGAGGAGCATCGAGCGTACATCCGGCAGCACGGCGACGATCCCGAGCCGCTGCGAGCCTGGCGCTGGAGCGCGGACGCGACGCCGGCCGACGGCGGACTCCGCTGACCGACGCTCCCGGCGAGGCGACGTCGCGGCCCGGTTCGGACGGGTCGCCCGGGACGGGCTCGCCACCCGTCCGGGTTCTCGTCCTCAACGCCGGGTCGAGCTCGATCAAGGCGAGCGTCGTCGAGGTCGGGGCGGGACCGATCGCGAGTTCGCCACCGCTGCCGCTGGCCCGGGCCGCCGTCGAGCGCGACGACGGCGTTTCGATCGACGCGTCGGCGGCCGTCCCCGAACTCCTCGATCGCCTCGCCGCAGACGGCGTCGCGCCCAGCTCTCTCGCGGCGGTCGCCCATCGCGTCGTCCACGGCGGGACGCGCCTCACCGCGCCGACGTCGGTCGATCGCGACGTCCTCGCGACCATCGAGACGCTGTCATCCCTCGCGCCGCTCCACAACCCGGGCGCCGCAGCCACGATCCGAGCGGGCCTGGCGGCGCTGCCGGACGTCCCCCACGTCGCCTGCTTCGACACCGGCTTCCACGCGACGCTCCCCGAGGTTGCCTGGCGCTACCCGGTGCCCGGCCGCTGGTTCGAGGGGTGGGGCGTTCGCCGCTTCGGGTTCCACGGGCTGGCCGTCGAGTGGGCGACCGAACGGGCCGCGGCCCTCCTCGGGCGCCCGGCGCAGGATTTCGGCCTCGTCGTCGCCCATCTCGGCGGCGGCAGCTCGATCACCGCGGTCGGCGGCGGGCGATCGGTCTGGACGTCGATGGGGATGACGCCGCTCGAGGGCGTGATGATGGGCAGCCGGGGCGGCTCGATCGACCCGGGGGTGCTGATCCAGCTCCTCGAAGATCGGCGGCTGGACCTGGAGGGACTGCGGCGCGACCTCGAGCGGGGATCGGGCCTGCTCGGCGTGTCCGGACGGTCGGCCGACGTGCGCGAGCTCGAGGCCGCCGCGGCCGGCGGCGACGAGCGGTCGCGTCTGGCGCTCGCGATGTTCGCCGACCGGGCCGCGGCCGGAATCGCGGCGGCCGCGACGCGCCTGGAGCGCCTCGACGCGCTCGTCTTCAGCGGCGGAATCGGCGAGAACGCCGGACGGCTCCGCGCCGCCATCGTCGGCCGATTGGGGGTCCTCGGCCTCGATCCGATTTCGGAGTCCGAAACCGGACGAGATCGCGTCCTCGACCCGGTCGAGGGGCCCGAGCCTCACGTGGCACCGGGCGCAGGCGATCGTCCGGTCACTCTGCGGGTGGAGGCCCGCGAGGATCTCGTCGCGGCGCGTGCGGCGGCGGGCTTCGTTTAAGGCGCCCGGAGGGGTACCATCGACGTCAGACGAGTTCGGGTACCGGATCCGTGGTGCCCTCGCCACGGGTGCCCGACCGTCGGTGGGAGGTAGCCGTGGGAATCATCGCGTGGATCGTTCTCGGTGCGATCGCCGGGTTCATCACGAACATGATCATGGGCAGCAGCGGAGGTGTCGTCGTCACCATCGTCCTGGGCATCGTCGGGGCGGTCGTCGGCGGATGGCTCGCGGGCACGGTCCTCGGCGTCGCCGACGTCACGGGCCTCAACATCGAGAGCATCGTGGTCGCCGTGATCGGCGCCATCGTCGTCGTCGCCGTCTACCGGGCGGTCATCGGTCGACGCGCGGCGGTATAGGGACCCGGGCGGCGCCCGCTACTTCGTGTAGGCGCCGCCCGGATCGAGCTCGTCCCGGATCAGGCGCAGCTCCTCGTCGCTCGGCGGCGGCGTGCCCGTGAGATCGGCGGCGACCCGGAGGTCCCAACCGATCGTCGCCCGCGCCTCCTCGAGGGTCGCCCCCGGGTGGAGCGACTCGAGGCGCATCTCGCCGTCCTCGTCGAAGCGGTAGATGCCCAGGTCGGTCACCACCACTGACGGACCGCGGCCGAGCCAGCCCTGCTCGACGCGGATCCGTTCGCTCTGCTCGGCGCCGCCGAGGTTGCCCGGGCTCGTCCGGAAGTCGATCCGCTCGACGAAGCTGCGCGTGGACTGGCGCATGATCACGAAGACCTGCCGCGCGTTGATCGCGATCTCGCAGGCCCCGCCGCTGCCGGGCAGGCGCGTCCTGGGGTGCTCGTAGTCGCCGATGACCGTCGTGTTGATGTTCCCGAAGCGGTCGATCTGGGCCGCGCCGAGGAAGCCGACGTCGATGAGCCCGCCCTGGAGGTAGAACGCGAACAACTCGAACATGCTCGTGACGGCGGTCGCGCCGGTGACGATCGTCGGGTCGCCGATGCTCAGCGGAAGCCGGGCGGGGCGGGCACCGAAGACGCCGGCCTCGTAGACGAGCTCGAGCTCGGGCGCGACCGTGCGCTTGGCGAGGTTGACCGCGATGTTCGGGAGACCGACGCCGACGAAGCAGACCCGCTGGCCGGCCAGCTCGCGGGCGGCCGCGACGATCATCATCTCGGACTTGCTGAACGTCTCGGTCACCGCGGGCCACTCCTCGTGCGAGGGTGGTCCGGCGGGCGGACCAACCGACGAACGGGATGCGCTCGCGGGCCGGAAACCGGACTCTCCTCCGCTCGTTGGTCCGGCAGCAGGACCACGGCCCGAGGGGCGGGCCCGCTCATCGGTAGTCCCCGTAGTCGACGACGCCGCTCGGGGCGGGCCCGGGCCGCAAGGACGCCAGCCGCTCCTCCCCGAGCTTCGCGACATACTCGGCCCGACCGGACACGCCGCGGACCCACTCGTCCAGCCACGCCTGGGTCGCCGCCTCGTCGCGCGAGATCGGGTCCCAGTCGAGATAGAACCTGTTGTCGCGGTCGTAGGCGCCCTGGACGTACGAGGGGTGGGCGCCCCACGGCTCGACGACGACCGCGTCGACGATCAGGCCCGGGATGATCGTGCGGTTCGGGTCCGCCCGGATGACCTCGTCGGGGACGACCTCCTCGACGACGACGATGAGCCGATCGGCGGCGAACGCCGCCTCCTTCTGGCAACCGAGCAGGCCCCAGACCTGCGTGTCGCCGCTCGCCGAGGCGCGCTGGGCGTGGACGATGGTGACGTCCGGACGGAGCGGCGGCACGGCATAGACGACGCCGTCCCCGTAGGGCGACTCGATCGGTCGGATCAGCGGGTTCGCCTTCGGCAGGTCGGTCTCGAAGTACGAGCGGATCGGAAAGAACGGCAGGTTCGAGGCCCCCGCGGTGTAGCGGGCGACCATGCCGAAGTGGCTGTACTCCTCGAGCTCGAGCTGCGCCGGGTCCGCCTCGACCCGCCGGCGGATCGCGTTCAGCCCTCCGACGCCCGGGTTGCCGAGCCAGCTGAAGACGAGCTTCCGCGCCACTCCCGCGGCGACCATCTGGTCGTAGACGACGTCCGGCGTCATCCGGGCGAGCGTCAGGTCACGGCGGCCCTGACGGATGATCTCGTGGCCGGCCGCGAAGCAGATCAGATGGGTGAAGCCCTCGATCGCGACCGTGTCGCCGTCCCGGACCAGCTCCGCGATCGCGTCGCGCATCGTCGCGACCCGCGAGGTCATCCGGCCGCTTCGACCTCGTGGAGGGCGCCGGCCTGGAGGGCTTCGGCCCGGATCTCGCTCTCGCGGCTCGCCACCGCCGCGACGGCCTCGCCGAAGATCCGCAGGCCGGTCGCCATCTCGGCCTCGCTGACCGTGAGCGCCGGCGACATCCGCACGGAGCTCCGGCCGCACTCGAGGACGAGCAGGCCCCGCTCGAAGGCGGCCCACTGGACCTCTTCGGCGTGCTCGGCTGTGTCGAACTCGACGCCGATCATCAGGCCTCGCCCGCGGACGTCGGTGACGAGGCCCGGGAACCGGTCGCCCAGGGCCCGGAGCCCGGCGAACGCCTGGGCCCCGCGGATCGCGGCGTTCTCGATCAGGCCGGTTTCCAGGAGCTCGATCGTGGCAAGGGCCGCCGCGCAGGCGACCGGGTTGCCGCCGTACGTCGAGCCATGGGCTCCCGGGCCCCACGCCTCGAGCAGATCGGCCCGGGCGACGAGCGCACCCAGCGGCATCCCGCTCGCGATCCCCTTGGCCGAGAGCAGGATGTCGGGCCTGACGCCCCAGCCCTCGAGCGCCCACATCGTCCCGGTCCGCCCGGCGCCGGACTGGATCTCGTCGGCGACCAGCAGGATCCCGTGCCGGTCGCAGATATCGCGAAGGCCCTGGAGGAAGCCATCCTCGGGGACGATATAGCCGCCCTCGCCCTGGATCGGCTCGACGATGATCGCGGCGACCTCGTCGGCCGGCGCGAGCTTGTCGAACAGGACCTCGTCGAACCAGCGGAGGTCCTCGATGCGGCCGTACGGCGCGTGGAAGACGCCGGGCAGCAGGGGGCCGAAGCCGGCGTGGTACTTGGCCTTGGAGGCCGTCAGCGAGACAGAGCCGTACGTCCGACCGTGGAACGCCCCGAGGAACGCCACGACGTACGGCCGCTTCGTTGCGTGGCGGGCGAGTTTGATGGCGGCCTCGACGACCTCGGTGCCGCTGTTGCCGAGGTACGCCCGGGCCCTGCCGCCGGCGATCGGCGTGATGTCGGCCAGGCGCCGGCAGAGCTCCGCGTAGATCGGCAGGTAGAAGTCAGACGCGCTGAAGTGAAGAAGTTCGGCCGCCTGCTCCTTGATCGCGGCGACGACCTGGGGATGGCTGTGACCGGTCGAAGTAACGGCGATCCCGGCGGCGAAGTCGAGGAACAGGTTGCCGTCGATGTCCTCGACGGTCAGCCCCTCGCCCCGGACCGGGACGATCGGGTATGCCCGCGGCAGGCTCGGCGAGGTCCATGCCTCGTCGAAGGCGACGTGCGCCCGAGCCCTGGGCCCGGGGATCTCCGTGACGATGTCCGGGACGGGCCGTTGCCCTGCGATTCGACCGTGATCTGACGCCACGCCGGCACCTCGAACGCATAGGAAGTATGCAGACTGGATAATTCCGATCCGAGTCTAACAGACGCCCTGCCGCGTTCGAGGGCCGATGGTGCGGTCAGCCGACAGTCGCCCGCCGGCGGACGATCACGAGGCTGCCGAGTGCCCCGACGAGCAGCCCGATCCCGCCGGCTGCGGCGATCGGCAGCAGCCCGCCGTCGGCCGCCGTCCCCGGTTCGCCGGGCGCCGGGTCGAGGCTGCTCGCGAGGCCGACGTCGGTCGACGAGCCTGCCGCGCCGTCGCCGACCACGATCGCCCCGGTCATTCCCGGGTGGATCATGCAGCTGTAGGCGTAGGTGCCCGGGGCGTCGAAGGTCCAGCCGATGGTGTCCCCGGTCGTCAGCAGCTTCTCGTGGGCCCCCCACGTCAGGTTCGCGCCAACGACTTCGTGGGCCTGGAACGAGGTGTTCCGCCATTCGACGGTGGCGCCGACGTCGACGTGGGACACGGTCGGCTCGAAGACGCAGTCGCCGATCGAGATCTCGACCGTGGAACCCGTCGTGGGCGCCGGCCGAGC
>DASTVH010000329.1:0-11586 GCA_035759195.1 Candidatus Limnocylindrales bacterium | reverse complement strand
CGGGTCGCACCGGCGGAGCTCGCCTCGCGAACGACCCCGTCCGACGGCTCCGCAGCCCGGACCATTGCCCTGGCCGCCGACGCGGTGGCGGCCGCCGTCGCCCCCCGCGACCGGGTCTCGGTCAGTCGGGCGGCAGCGGTTCGGCCGGCCGTTGCATCCGCCGTCCGGGCGGTCGTCGTCGAGAAACCGAGAGCGCCCGTCTACCGCGGCCGCAACCACGTCTGGATCCCGGCCCTCGGGATCAACCGCTCGGTCAGCTCCTTCCCGTGCTCGCGCAGCAGGGCGCCCGACGACTACGTCTACCGCTGGGGCTGTGCCGGCCGCAACAACGTGTACCTCATGGGCCATGCCCATAGCGTCTTCAAGCCGCTCCACGACGCATTCGTCTCCGGCCGGCTCCGCAAGGGGCTGAAGGTCTACTACGCGGACTCGACGGGGCGCGTCCGGACGTACGCGGTCAGCTGGTGGAAGACCACCCGACCGACGACCTCGGCCTCCTGGGCCTGGGCAGCCCAGTCGCGCCCGAGCATGACGCTCCAGACGTGCGTCGGGGCGAACAGCGCCTTCCGCCTGATGGTCCGCCTCGTCGCCACGGACTGAGGATCCCTCAAACGCTGCGCCCACCTTGCGCCCGCGCCTCGCGAGCCTATCATCGCGAGCATGGCGGGCACCCTGTCGAGCCCGGACCTCGTTGGACGAGCGTCCGAGCTCGCCGTGCTGGAGGCCGCGCTCGGCAGGTCGGCCGGCGGAGAGTCGTCCTTCGTCCTGATCGGAGGCGATGCCGGGCTCGGGAAATCACGTCTCATCGCCGAGTTCGCCGAGCACGCCCGACGGTCCGACGCTCGCGTCCTGATCGGGGGCTGCATCGATCTCGGCGGCGACGGACTGCCGTACGGGCCGTTCCTCGCAGCCCTCCGGCAGCTCCGAACCGAGCTGGCGCCACCCGAGCTCGCGGCGATGATGGGCGAGATCGGCCCTGCACTTGTCTCGCTGGTCCCCGACTTCGCGTCGTACTTCGCGATCGAGGCCGGCGACTCGAACTCGGCTGTCGCGTCCTCCGCCATGGCCTCTGCCGCAGGATCCTCGGCGGCCGGGCAGGGACGCCTGTTCGAGCTGACCCTTGCCCTGATCGCGCGCCTCAGCGCCGCGCGGCCGCTCGTGATCGGGCTCGAGGATCTCCATTGGGGCGACCCGGCGACCCGCGACCTCCTCGCGTTTCTCGCCAGGAATCTCCGGGTGGATCGCGTCCTCATCGTTGGGACGTACCGGACTGACGACCTCGTCCGGGGTCATCCCCTGCTCCTCCGCCTCGCCGAACTTTCCCGCCTGCCGAATGTCCGGCGGATCGAGCTCCGCCCGCTTGACTTCGAGGAGCAGCGCCGTCAACTGACCGGAATCCTCGGACGGCAGCCGGCCCGCGGGCTCGTCGAGCGAATCCATGCGCGTGCCCAGGGCAATCCCTTCTTCGCGGAAGAGTTGCTCGCTGGCGACACCGGTATGAGCGAGCGATCGCCCACGGACTTCGTCCCGCGATCCCTGCGGGACATCCTGATTGCCCGTGTCGCGGCGCTCGGACCGGAGGCGCAGCGGGTCCTTGGTGTCGCATCCGTGGCCGGTACGCGGACGGACGATCGACTGCTCGCGACCGTGACCGGACTCGGCCACGACGTCCTGATCGAAGCAACTCGAGAGGCCGTCGCCCACCGGGTTCTGGAGGCCGACGATAGGACGGGCACCTTCCGGTTCCGCCACGCTCTGCTGTCGGAGGTGACCCACGCCGACCTCCTGCCCGGCGAACGTATCCGCCTCCACGAAGCCGTGGCCGAGTATTTCGCCGCCCCGGGTCGGGCCGGCGAGCCCGTCGCCGCTGCCGAACTCGCCCACCATTGGCTCGTGGCCGACCGGCCACGCGAGGCCTTCACGGCTTCCGTCGAGGCCGCGCGCTCGGCCACGGCGATCTACGCTCATGCTGACGCACTCCGCCACGTGGAGCGGGCGCTCTCGCTCGTCGACAGGATTCCCGATCCGGAGCGCGTGCTTGGGATGGATCTCGTAGCGCTGTTCGCCATGGCGGCCGAGACGGCCAACCGTGCGGGCGCGAGCCAGCGGGCACTCGAGTTGACAGGCGAGGCGCTCTCCCGCCTCGAGCAGGTGCCGGACCGATTCCGCGAAGGTCTCATCCGGTCCCGGCGCGCGTACTACCTCTGGGTCACCGGCGAGAGCCAGGCCGCGATCGCCGAGCACCATGCCGCGGTCGCTGCAGTCCCGGCTGAGCCACCGTCAATCGAGCGGGCCCGAGTCCTCGGTGGACTGGCGAGCATCCTCATGCCGACCGGCCACTACGGCGAGTCGAAGGAGATTGCCGAGGAGGCGCTTCGAACACTCCGGGCGACAGGCTCCCGCGAAGGAGAGGGCCGGCTCCTGAACATCCTGGGCGTCGATCTCGTCGGCCTCGGCGAGGTCGAGACCGGCCTTCAGCACCTCCGCGCTGCCACCAACGCGGCGCGCGAGGAGAGCGACATCGAGAACATGATGGGGGCGATCCACAACCTCGCGTTCTTCCTCGCCCAGACAGACCGCTTCGACGAGGCCCTTGCGGTCGCAACTGAAGGGCTCGATACGGCACGCCGAGTCGGGCTCCAGCGCCGATTCGGGGCGGGCCTGCGAGCCGCGGCCGGCGACATCCTGCATCGCTCCGGGCGCTGGGACGACGCCGAGCGGATCACCCGGGAAGGCACCGATCTTGACATGGACTTGTCCGGATCGATCTACCTTCGGGCAACGCGGGCGATGTTCCAGTCGGCCCGCGGCGAGCTCGCCGCGTCCACGGACGAACTCGCCGCAGCCGATGCTCTCGCAGGTGGAGGCGACGTCGATCCGGACGTGCAGGCCTACCTCCTCCAGGCCCACGCGGAGCACGAGCTCGTGTCCGGCCGCCCGGCCGAGTCCCTTCGTTCCGTCGAGAAGGCGCTCGAGCAGTACGCCGGCAGCGACGAGTACCTCCTCGTCGCGCCGCTGATCGCAGACGGCATGGCCGCGGCCTCCGAGCTGGCGGAACATGGCCGCGCGTTTCGCGACGCCGCCAGCGTCAAGATGGCCATGGAAGCGGCCGGATCGCTCCGCGACCTCGCCTCGGCCATCGCCGGCCGGACGCTCGGGACGTCCGCAGCGACGCCATCCTTGCGGGCGGTGGTCGCGACGACGGAGGCAGAGTGGACTCGCGTCAACGGCACATCCGACGCCGACGCGTGGAGGCATGCCGCGGAGGCATGGGAGTTGGTCCCGATGCCATATCCGGCTGCCCGGGCCCGAGCCCGGGCCGGTGAGGCGCTCCTGCTTGCGCGTGGCCCGCGCGAGGAGGTGGCAGAGCACTTCCGGACGGCCCATCGCACTGCAATTGGGCTCGGCGCGACACCGCTCCGGGACGCGATCGAGTCGATCGCTTCACGCGCCCGAATCGATCTCGCCGCGGAGGAGGGCGTGGCGGCAGAGGCGGCCGTGGAGCCAGCTGCCCCGCGGTCGCCGGCCGAAATCCTGGGCCTCTCGGCTCGCGAGTGGGAAGTTCTCGAGCTCGTGGCGGCGGGCCGGTCGAACGCCGAGATCGGCGAGGCGCTCTACATCACCCGCAAGACCGCAAGCGTCCACGTGACCCACATCCTCGACAAGCTCGGCGTTAACAACCGTGTCGAGGCTGCGATGATCGCCGCTAGGGTCGGCGCCGGGAAGCTCCGCCCCGACGCCTGATCGGTGGGCTCAGTGGGCGGTCGCCGGGTCGTCCTCGCCGCGGTTTACCTTGCCCGCGACGAATCCGTCCACTCTGTTCCGACGGGCCTCGCCACCGTGCTTCGGCAGGAGCCGGAAGCGCCCGGCAGAGTTCTCGAAGACCTGGCGCGCGGCGTCGATGTCGCCCTCGTCGAACGCCATGCTCACGACGGCCCAGTCACCGTGGGCATCGACGAGGAGCACGCTGAGAATGTTGATCCCCGCGTCGCCGAGGGCAGCCGCCGCCTCACCGAGCTCTCCCGGATCGTGGCGCAGCTCGACGTGGAGGCTCGGCAGGACCTGGATCTCGGCCAGCTTCCGGCCGCCGTCGGGCTCGACGGCCTCCAGCACTTCCCGTAGCCGCTGAACGTCCTCGTCCTCATCGGGCGAAACGAGGATGGTGATGATCCCGACGCCGCGCCCGTCCTCCCGGACCGTCCTCGCCTCGCCCCCGCCGATCGCCTCGATGTTGAAGGGCGGGTCAGCCGCTCCCAGGGCCCGGGCAATGTGACCGAGGTCGCCGATCGACCCGACGGTGCTGCACGTGGCGGTTTGATGCATCGCCGAACCTCCTGATGCATTGCGGCGCACCCCGGATCCGCAGGGCGATCCTACACCCGGTCCGTGCGAGATTCGTCGCCCCTTCGGTCAAACGACCCGAAGATCGAGGATCCGGCGGGCGATGACGAGCCGCTGGACCTGGCTCGTCCCCTCCCCGATCTCGGTCAGCTTCGCGTCGCGCAGAAAGCGCTCGACCTTGTATTCCTCGACGTAGCCGTAACCGCCGTGGACCTGGATGCCGGCGTTCGTCGCCCGGCTCGAGACCTCCGAGGCGAACAGCTTGGCCTGGGCGGCCGCGAGCGCGTAGTCCCGACCCTGGTCCTTGAGCCAGGCTGCCCGCCAGACCATCTGGCGGGCCGCCTCGATCTCGGTCGCCATGTCCGCGATCATGAAGGCGACGCCCTGGAAACTGCCGATCGGCCGGCCGAACTGCTCTCGGGTGCGGGCGTACGGGATCGAGGCGTCGAGCGCCGCCTGGGCAAGGCCGACGGCAAGTGCGCCGATCGAGATGCGGCCGCCGTCGAGGATCTTGAGGAACGTCCGGAAGCCGTGTCCGCGCTCGCCGAGCAGGTTCTCCGCGGGAACCCGCGCCCCGTCGAAGAGCAGCTCGCCGGTCGCCGAGGCGTGGAGACCGAGCTTCTCCTCGAGCCGCCCGACGCTGAAGCCGGGCGTGTCCGCGGGGACGATGAAGGCGCTGATCTCGGCGTCGCCCCGCTCGGTCTCGCCGGTCCGGGCGGTGACGATGTACGTGCCCGCGTGGCCGGCATTCGTGATGAATCGCTTGCCGCCGTCCAGGACCCAGCTCCCGCCATCGGCGCCGTCCTCGAAACGGGCCGTCGTCCGCGTCCCGCCGGCATCGGAGCCGGCTCCCGGTTCGGTGAGGCCGTAGCCGCCGAGCACTCGGCCCGAGGCCATCGGCACGAGGTAGCGCTCCTTCTGCTCGGGCGTGCCGGCAAGATGGAGCGGGCCGCAGCCGAGGCTCGTGTGGGCGGCGACGATCAGTCCGAGCGAACCCCAGACGCGGCCGATCTCCTCGATCGCGATCGCGTACGCCAGCGTGTCGAGCCCCGCGCCGCCCTCGTCCTCGGGGATCGGGATGCCGAGCCAGCCCATCTCGCCGACGCGGCGGACGATGTCGACCGGGAAGCGACGGGCGCGTTCGTGCTCGTCGACGACCGGCGCAACCTCGTTGACCATGAAGTCGCGGACGGTCTCGCGGAGCAGCGCGTGCTCGGGGGAAAGGTCGAAGTCCATTGGCGCAGCGTAGCAGCGGCCCTGCGTCCCGGCAGCACCGGTGCTAGCCTTCGTGGATGCCTGCACCTCACCGGCAGGCTTCCGCCACGCCAAGCGCGGCGGCGGACGCCGCTCACCGGTCGGCCGCATCACCCGCGTCGCCCTCGAACGGCGCGGCGCTCACCGCAGCCGCGTCCGCGGCGCACGCGCTCCGGATCGGAGGCGGAGCGACCGGCAACGGCGCATCCACGCTCCGCCGCGAGATTCTCGTCCAGCTTCGGCGAGAAGGCGCGCGTTCCCCCGAACAGCTTGCCGCATCGCTCGGTGCCAGCCGGACCGGCGTGCTCCAGCAGCTCCGCTCGCTCGAGGCCGCCGGACTCGTGGACCGCCGAACCGTCCGCCACGGCGTCGGGCGGCCCCGCCACCTCTACGACGTCACGGCCGCCGCCCAGTCGATGTTCCCGACGAATTACGAGGGCCTCGCGGCCGGCCTGCTCACCGCGATCGAGGCGGTCGGGGGCGAGGAACTGGTCGCCGACGTCTTCGACGCCCGGCGTCAGCTGATCGCCTCGCAGGTTCGCCGCCGCCTGGCTGATCGGCTACCGGCCGACGCGCCCCTGCAGGACCGCGTCCGCGAGCTGGCGGTGATCCAGGACGAGCAGGGCTACCTCTCGAGTGCGGTCGTCGAGCCGGACGGCACGCTGCGGATCCGCCAGTGCAACTGCGCGATCTACGGCATCGCGTCGGTCAGCACGTCGCCATGCGAGGCGGAGATCGCGCTGTACCGCGACGTCCTCGACGCCGAGGTCGTCCGGGAGAGCCATATCGCCTCGGGCGATCGGAGCTGCACCTACCGGATCACGACGCGCGTCGAGGCCTGATCTCGCCGAGGCCGACCGCGGCCCGCCTGCCTCGGAGGCCCCTCTAGGCCTCCTCGCGCTCGACGACCTCCCGCGGGGCCGGCTTGAGTCGCGGCGCCGCGACGTCCGAGACGTTCGGCACGAACGACGATGCGAGCGCCGTCGCAGCGGCCTGCTCCTGGTCCTCGACCGAGAGGATCCCAAGGCGGCCGAGCGTCGCCATCTCGTCGCGGATGTACGTCTTGAGCATCTCCGGGCCGTCGGTGTTGATCGTGAAGCGGATCTCGTTGCGGCGGAACGTGTCGAAGATCCAGCGAAACTCGTCCCAGCCCGACACGACGCGCGTGTTCAGGTTCGAGGTCGGGCAGATCTCGAGGACGATGCCCCGCTCGCGGATCATCTCCATCGCCCGCGGGTCGTAGGCCGCCTTGACGCCATGGCCGATCCGGTCGGGTTCGAGCAGCTCGACGACGCGGGCCACCTCGTCGATCGAACCGGACTCGCCGGTGTGGACGGTGATGCCGAGGCCGAATTGCCGCGCCCGCCGGAAGAGCCGCCGGTAGTCGGCGACCCGGAACGTCGCGGATTCGGGGCCGGCGATGTCGATCCCGACGACGCCCCGGTCGCGCCAGGCGATCGCCTTCTCGGCGATGATCTCGTTGAGGTCGTACGGGAACGCCCGGTCGAGGCAGAAGATCAGGCCCGGCCTGATCGGGTACTCGAGCGTCGCCCGGTCCATGCCCCGGGTCGCGGCCGCGATGATGTGGTCGAGGTCCTGCTCGCCGCCCCGGTTGCGCTTCATCGGATTGAAGCGCAGCTCCATCGTCGTGACGTTGTTCTTGCGGTAGGCGCCGCCGACGACCTCGTAGACCGCCCGCTCGACCGCGATCGGGCTCGACTGGATCAGCTCGGTCCAGTGGAAGAGCTGGAGGTAGCCCTCGAAGCTGCGGTTCCGCCGCTCCGAGACCGTGATCATGTCCCGGAACTCCCAGTAGTCCTTCGTCGGGAGCTTGATCCCCTGGGCGTGGGCGATGCCCCACATGATCGCCGGCGTCACCGCCCCGCCGAGGTGGCAATGGAGCTCGGCGAGCGGGATCTTGCGGGAGAGCTGGCGGACCATCGCCCTGAGGATAGCGGCTCCGAGGGTTCACCCCGCGCCGCCCAGGACGGGCGGATCACGATGCGCGGCTTCGGGACTCCTCGGCGGCCAAGGTCTCCGCGAGGGCGAGCTCGAGCTGGAGCGCGGCGGCCGCCGGCTCGTCGGGCGGAGCGGGCAGGATCCGGACCCGGCGTCGGTCGGCGATGTCGAACCGGTGGCGGAGCTCGGCCACCTCGCGGCGGACCGGTTCGACCTCCTGCTTGCCGAGGTACGCCCGCCCCGCGTAGAGGCGCTCGTACGTCGGCAGCAGCTCGGGCCAGTCGCGGGCGAGGTTCTCCAGGAAGTGCTCCCGGGTCCCCGGCCGGAGATACAGCACGTTCGTCCAGAGCGAGGTCGCGCCGGCCTCGCGGGCAGCCCTCACGACGTCGGCCATGAGCTCCGGCCGGTCAGAGATCCCGGGCAGGATCGGGGCCATGCCGACGCTGGCCTCGATCCCGGCCTCGACGAGGCGGCTGAGGGCGCGAAGGCGCTGGTGGGGCGGCGGGGTCGCCGGTTCGGTCCGTCGCCAGATCTCCCGGTCGAGCGTCGGGACCGAGAGGGTCACGCTCGCCGAGGCCCGCCGCGCCGCCTCGACGAGGACGTCCACGTCGCGGACGATGAGCGGGCCTCGGGTGATGATCGAGAGCGGGTTGCGAGCCTCGGCGAGGGCGGCGATCGAGCCGCGTGTCAGGCGGTAACGCCCCTCGGCCGGCTGGTACGGGTCGGTCGCGGTCCCGATGACCACGAGCTCGTGCCGCCATCGCGGCCGGGCGAGCTCGCGGCGGAGCACTTCGACGACGTTCGTCTTGATCCGGATCGAGCGGCCGTAGCGGTCGTCGTACGGCCGGTCGGCGCGTTTCTCGAACGCCCGGACGAAGCAGAACGTGCAGCGGTGGGCACAGCCCGTATACGGGTTGAGCGACCAGCGGAACGACATCCCGCTGACCTTGTTGATCGCCGAGCGGCAGGGTTCCTCGCGGTATTCGGCTGCCATGCGGGAGTTTAGAACGCCCGTTCTATCGTTGTCCAACCCCGCCGGTGCGTCAGCTCGCGGCGGGGACCACCCGGCCCTCGGCATCGAGCGTCGCCTGGCGGCGGCGGAGCGCGCGCAGCTCGGCGCCGGGGACCTGGTCGCGGGCGTGGTAGCTCGACCGTACGAGCGGCGCCGACTCGACGTGCCTGAACCCGAGCGCGAGCGCCTCCGCCTTCATCTCGGCGAACTCGTCGGGGTGGTAGTAGCGCTCGAGCGGGAGATGCTTCTCCGAGGGGCGGAGGTACTGGCCGACCGTGAGGATGTCGACATCGACGGCGCGCAGCGCCTCGAAGGCCTCGGTCAGCTCCTCGCGGGTCTCGCCCAGGCCGACCATCAGGCTCGACTTGGTGTGGACCCGATAGCCGATCTCGACCGCCATCTCCCTGGCCCGTCGGAGGACGTAGAGCGAGCGCTCCCAGCGGGCGCGCCTGCGGACCGGCTTCTGGAGGCGGCGGACCGTCTCGAGGTTGTGGTTGAGGATGTCGGGGCGGGCGTCCATGACCGTCCGGAGTCGATCGTCGGAGCCGTCGAAGTCCGGGATCAGGACCTCGATACCCATGCCCGGGCTGCGCTCGCGCATCGCGAGGATCGTCTCGGCGAAGATCCGGGCGCCACCGTCGGGCAGGTCGTCGCGCGCGACGCTCGTCACGACGACGTGCTCGAGGCGCATCGCGCCGACCGCCTCGGCGACGCGACGCGGCTCGTCGTCGTCGAACCAGGTCGGGCGGCCGGTCTTCACCGCGCAGAAGCCGCAGGCCCGGGTGCACGTGTCGCCCAGGATCATGATCGTCGCGGTCCGCTGGTCCCAGCACTCGCCGATGTTCGGGCAGTGCGCCTCCTCGCAGACCGTGTTCAGGTTCAGCCCGCGGAGCAGTCCTTTGAGGTCGTGGTAGTTGTCACCCGACGGCATCCGTGACTTGATCCAGTCGGGGTGGCGGCGAAGGGGCGTCGGCAGCTGCCCGACGGGGCCGCCCATCGCGATGGTTTCGGGGGCCACGGGGGCGTGGTGGGCCGCCGCGCCGGGCGGTTCGAACATCGGGAGCTCTCGGGTCATCGGTTCGAGTGTAGTCAGGCGGCGCCGAACGTGTCGCGGAAGCCGGCCTCGATCGGCCGGGCAACGAAGCCGAGCTCGGCCTCCGCCCGGGCCGACGATGCCCAGTAGGTGACGCCGTCGGCGGCGGAGATCAGCTCGGCGACGTTCGGCTGGCCGATGAACGCGCTCACCGGTGCGAGGACCCTGAGCAGTCCTGTCGGGATGCGCAGCCGCGGCGGTTCGTGGCCGCCCAGGGCCGCCGCAAGGTCGATCGCCTCGGCCAGCGTCGTGGTCTGGCCCGACAGGACGTAGGAGCGTCCGATCCGGCCTCGGTCGATGGACGCGACGATGCCGGCCGCCAGGTCGTCGATATGGACGAGGCCCACGCCGACATCGTCGAGCGCCCGATACCGCAACTGGCCGTCGCGGGCCAACCGGAGCTGATCCCCGAACGCCGAGTGATCGTGCGGCCCGTAGACCTGGCTCGGAAGCACGATGAGGACCCGGGCGCCGCGGCGGATCCGCTCCTCGGCTGCTTCGTGGGCCCGGTACTTCGTCTCGTCGTACCAGCTCAGGAAGCCCTCGCTCTCGTCACGACGGTACGTCTCGTCGACGACGCGGCCGCGGGTGTTGCCGAACACGTTGCAGGTCGAGACGTAGACGACCCGCGGCGTGCGGGCCGCCCCAACGGCGTCGAGGAGGCGGCTCGTCGTCCCGACGTTCGCGTCCCACATCGCGTCGCGCTCGGTCGGTCGGATGCCGACCCGATAGCTGCCGGCGGCATGGACCGCCGCATCGGCGCCGCGCAGATGGTCCGCGACGACGTCGACGTCGGCGAGATCGCCCGCCGCGAGCTCGACCCCGGCGGCGGCCAGGCCGGCCGCTCGCCCCGGGTCGCGGACGATTGCGACGACGTCGTCGCCACGGGCCTTCAGGACGCGGGCAACTGCGCCCCCGACGAAACCGGTCGCGCCCGTGATTACGACGCGCACCGCGAATGGATCAGTAGATCGGCGTGTCGGGGCCGATCCTTTCGAGCCAGGCCTTGATGTCGCGCAGCAGTGCGGCGCCGCCGGCGCCGTCGTTCGCCCGGTGGTCGACGCCGAGGACCATGTTCATCACCGGCCGGATCGCGATGACGTCGCCGTCCGGCGTCGAGACGACGACGGGGCGCTTCGTGATCGCCTCCATCGTCACGATGCCGACCTCGGGGACGTTGAGGATCGGCATGACCAGGTTCGTGCCGAGGTAGCCGGTGTTGTCGACCGTGAACGTCCCGCCGCCGAAGTCGTCGAGCTTGAACTTGCCGATCTTCGCCCTGTTGGCAACGTCGGCGATCGCGACGTTCAGGCCGTGGATCGAGAGCTGGTCGGCGTCCCGGATGACCGGGACGATCAGGCCCTCGTCGATCGCGACGGCCACCCCGACGTTGATCCGCCGCTTGGCGAGCAGGCCCTGCTCGGTCCAGTGGGCGTTGAAGGTCGGGTTGCGCTTGAGGGCCTCGGCGGAGGCCTTGACGACGAACGGCACGAAGCTCAGGCCGATCCCTTCCTTCGCCTGGTATGCCTTCTTGTGCTGCTCGCGGAACGCGACCAGGCGGGTGGCGTCGATCTCCATCTGGACGTAGGCGTGCGGCGCCTGGAGCGCCCGCGTCATCTGGGCGGCGATGCCCTTGCGCATCTGCGTCGTCGGCACAAGGACCTCGTCGGCGCCCGCCGGAAACTCGACGGTGGCGCCGGTCGGGGCGCTGGGGCGGGCGCCGGCCGGAGCCGGGGCCGCGGCGGGCGCCGGAGCGACCGGGGCGGTCGCGGTCGGGGCCGATGGGGCGGTCGCGGCCGGAGCCTCCGCGGGTGCGGCGGCCGGGGCGGGGGCGGCGGGGGCCGCTGCTCCTGCCGGGGCGGCGACGGCCTGGCCACCGACCGGCTGGCCGGTGCGCTGCGATTCGACGTAGTTCGTGACGTCCTCG
>DASTVH010000328.1:0-9255 GCA_035759195.1 Candidatus Limnocylindrales bacterium | reverse complement strand
CGTCGAGACGATCACCAGGTCGAGGCCGCGGCTCGCGCAGGCCTCCGCGAGGGCCCGCGTCGCCGTCCCGTTGCGAGCGAGCGCGAGATCCGGATCGCGGGCGCAGCCGTCGACGTCGGTCCAGGCGGCTGCGTGGACGATGACCTCCGGCCTGTCGCGGTCGAGCAGCGCCCCGAACGTGGCCGGGGCGTCGAGGTCGAACGAGGCGCGGTCCCAGGCGAGCGGCCCGAAGGGCCCGGTGAACGGCGCCTCCTCGAGCGCGGCGACGAGCGCCCGCCCCAGCCGGCCGCGCGCGCCGGTGACCGCGACCCGCACGGCTCAGGCCTCCGTCGACGCGGCGAGCCTTGCCCCGTACTGGCGCTCGTACCAGGCGTCCCAGTCGCCCGACTTCGCCGCCCGCCACCAGCCCTCGTTGGCGAGGAACCAGTCGACGGTCGCGGCGATCCCCTCCTCGAACGACGTCCGGTTGCGCCAGCCGAGTGCCTCGAGCTTGGCCCCGTCGAGCGCGTAGCGCCGGTCGTGACCGGGCCGGTCGGGCACGCTCCGGACGAGCGACCAGGGCTTGCCGAGCCGGGCGAGGAGCGTCGCGACGACGTCACGGTTCGCCATTTCGGCCGAGCCCGGGACGTTGTACGTCTCGCCGCTCGTGCCGTGGCGCAGGACATGGTCGATCGCGCCGGCGTGATCGGCGACGTAGAGCCAGTCGCGCTCCTGGAGGCCGTCGCCGTAGAGCGGCAGCGGCAGGTCGTCGATCGCGTTCGTGACGAAGAGCGGGATGAGCTTCTCGGGATGGTGGAACGGACCGTACGTGTTCGAGCCGCGCGTGACGACGGCGTCGAGGCCGTGGGTCGCCACGTAGCTCCCGACGAGCAGCTCGCCGGCCGCCTTCGCGGCCGAGTAGGGCGAGCGCGGCGCGAGCGCGTCGGTCTCCCGCGAGCGGCCGCTCTCGACGGAGCCGTAGACCTCGTCGGTCGAGACCTGGAGGAAGCGGATGGGGATCGCGCGGCCCGCCGACGCCGCCCGGACCGCCTCGAGCAGGACGTGGACGCCGATGACGCCGGTCCGCAGGAACGCCTCGGGATCGAGGATGCTCCGATCGACGTGGGACTCCGCGGCGAAGTTGAGGACGGCGTCGGCCTCCGCGACAAGCGGCTCCACGACCGCCGGGTCGGCGATGTCGCCCTGGACGAAGCGGTAGCGGGCGCTCCGCTCGGAGTCGGCCTCGACGTCGGCGAGGTTCGCCCGGTTGCCGGCGTACGTCAGCTTGTCGAGGACCGTGATCCGCGTCCCGTCCCCGCGGGCGAGGACGTCCCGCACGTACCACGAGCCGATGAAGCCCGCCCCGCCCGTGACGAGCAGTCGGTTGTATCGCCGGCCCTCGGCCTCGTTCACCCGACCGGTCGCTCGATCGGCGGCCGCAGACGACCGGCGGCGTCGTCGTCGCGGGCGAGCTCGGCCGCCCGCAGGAGCGACGGCACGGTGCCCGCATCGGTCCAGTGGCCGTCGTAGACCCGGCTGAACAGCCGCCCGTCGGGGATGTAGTGGTTCAGGACGTCGGTGATCTCGAATTCGCCGCGGCCCGATGGGGCGAGCGAATCGATGACGGCGAAGGCGTCGGGCCGCAGGAAGTAGACGCCGATCGGGATGAGGTCGCTCTTGGGCACGATCGGCTTCTCCTCGAAGCCGACGACGGTGCCCGACGCGTCGAGCTCGGCGACGCCGAATCGCTCCGGGTCCGGCACGCGGTAGAGGAGCGTCCCGGCGCCCCACGGGCCGGCCTCGAACTCCTCGGCGACGGGCGACAGGTCGGGGCCGCGCAGGATGTTGTCGCCGAGGACGCAGCAGAACGAGTCGTCGCCGACGAAGCCGCGGGCAAGACCGATCGCGTGGGCGATCCCCAGCGCGCCGCGCTGGTAGCGGTAGGTCAGGCTGAGCCCGAAGTGGTCGCCGTCGGCGAGCAGCTCGACGACGTCGCCGACGCTCTTGCCGCCGACGACGACCATCACCTCGTGGATTCCCATCCCGGCCAGCGTCTCGATCGGGTAGTAGATCATCGGCCGGTCGTAGATCGGGAGCAGGTGCTTGTTCGTGACGATCGTGAGCGGGAAGAGGCGAGTGGCCGTGCCGCCGGCGAGGACGATGCCCTTCATTCGCCGGTCAGGGTAGCAGGGGCGAAGCGGCGTTCGGGGCGGACGGGGCGGCCGACGGGCCCGGCGTGGGCGTCGGTTCGATGCACGGCTGCTCGCCGCCCGGCAGCGCCCCGTCCTCGCCGACCTCGGAGCAGTCGATCGGCTGCTCGTCGGCCGGCGGCAGGCCGCCCTCGTAGTCGAGGACGACGAGGACGTATTCGATCTTGTCGAGATTCGTCGTCGGCGCGAGATAGGCGGTCTGGACGACGCTGTTCGCGTCGCGCCGGACGTCGATGACCTGGCCGAGCAGGAGCCCCTTCGGATACGGCGAGCGGATCCCGCCGGCGAGCTCGATCCCGGCCGTCACGACCTCCTCGCCGAGCTCGATCTCCTCGGTCGAGTCGATGTTCCGCATGATCAGCGCACCGCCCAGCTGGCCGATGACCTCGCCGGTCGCGCCGCTGATCTGAACCTGGCCGATCACGGTCGAGCTCTGGTCGGTGATGAGGATGACGTTCGCGTGGTCCGGCCCGAGCTCGACGACGCGCCCGACGAGGGCGCCCCCTTCGGCGATGACGACGTCGCCCTGGGCGATGCCGGCGTTGCTGCCCTTGCCGATCGTGACGACCCGGCGGAACTCCGACGATTCGCGGGCGATCACCTCGGCCGCCGTCGTCTCGTAGGCGAAGCTGCTCTGGAGCTGCAGCAGGCCGGTCAACAGCTCGTTCTCGCGCTGGGCCTCCTCGAGTCGGAGGTTCTCGGCAGTGAGGCGCTCGTTCTCGCGGCGGAGCGCGGCGTTGTCGGAGTGGAGGCGGTCGATGTCCGAGACCGCCTGGAAGACGCCGGCGACGCCCTCCGCCACGTCGTCGATCGCCCCCTGGACCGGCCGCAGGGCGAAGCCGAGGGCGCCCTGGAAGTCGGCGGCGAGCGGGTTCGACGAAAACGCCATCATCACGAGGGACGAGGCGAGGAATGCCGTGAAGACGATCGAGCGGCGACGGGCGGTCCGGGAGGCGAGCAGGTTCGTCATCGTTGTCGTTCTAGCCTAACGCGGTCCGTCGTGCGGGCCGGCGGGCCGGCCGGGGCGGGCCCGGCCGGGCGGTCGGCAGCACCCGCTATCGCGGCGGCCGGGCGTACGTGTCGGCGACGAGCACCCGGTCCATCGCCGGGTCGCCCAGCTCCTGCAGGACGATGCCGGTGCCGCGGACGACGCACGTGAGCGGGTCGTCGGCGATGTGGACCGGCATCTGCGTCGCGTCCGCCGCCCGCCGGTCGAGGCCGGCAAGAAGCGCGCCGCCGCCGGCGAGGACGATGCCCTGGTCCATGATGTCGGCGACGAGCTCCGGCGGCGTCTCCTCGATCGTGTCCTTGATCGTGTCGACGATCTGCTGGACCGACGGCTCGATCGCCTCGCGGATCTGGTCGGCGCCGACCTCGACGCTCCGGGGCAGGCCCGTCAGCAGGTCGCGGCCGCGAAGCGAGATCCGCTGCTGGTCCCATTCGCCGGGATAGGCCGAGCCGATCGCGATCTTGATGTCCTCGGCGGTCCGTTCGCCGAGGAAGAGGTTGTACTCGCGCCGGGCGAACGCGACGATGTCCTGGTCCATCTCGTCGCCGCCGATCCGGATCGAGCGGCTCACGACGATTCCGCCGAGGCTGATCACCGCGACCTCGGTCGTGCCGCCACCGATGTCGACGATCAGGCTGCCCGACGGCTCGCTGACCGGCAGGCCGGCCCCGATCGCGGCCGCCATCGGCTCCTCGATCAGGCGGGCCCAGCGGGCGCCGGCATTGAGCGCCGCGTCGCGAACGGCCCGCTTCTCGACCTCGGTCACGCCCGACGGGATGCCGAGGAGCATCCGCGGCCGGGGAATGAGCCCGATCCGGTCGTGCACGCGGCGGACGAAGTACTTGATCATCTCCTCGGTCACGTCGAAGTCGGAGATGACGCCGTCACGGAGCGGGCGGATCGCGACGATGCTGGCCGGCGTCCGGCCGACCATCCGCTTGGCCTCCGCGCCGACCGCCAGGACCCGCTTCGTCTTCGCGTCGATCGCGACGACCGACGGCTCGCTCATCACGATCCCTCGATCCCGGACGTGGACCAGCGTGTTGGCGGTCCCGAGGTCGATCCCGATGTCGCGCGAGAAGAGGCCGAGGAAGCGGTCGAGCATGGTGGCGGGCAGGTCCTTCGTGCGGGTCGGATCGGTCCGTGTTGCAGCGGGTCCGGGCCGGGCGGGCACCGGCGGATCGCGCGCTGGGATCAGCGGGGAAAGCCCGTGCAGTATACCCGGGTCGTCCGGCTCGCCCGACTCGCCGGACTCGCCCGGATCGCTCGGCCGAACCGGAGGGGTCGGGATCGCCGCTCCATGGCCCCCGCCGCGAGGCTGGGCGACGATCAGGGCGCGGCCCGACCGTGAGCTCGATGTGCCACCGACAACAGGCAGCGGTCGGCGGACGCGTCGATCGTCGCGTGTGGCTGGCCGGACAACGGGCGTCGCCTGAACGAGCCGAATCGGTTCGGCGCGGCATCCCGCTTCGGCGCTTGTTGTCGCCGCGACAACGGGACGCGATCCGCGGCCGGCACCCGGAGTCAGTCGGCGACGGCGCGCGACATCCCCGGCCGGTCGAATGCCACGCCGCGGTCGCGCAGCGATACCCACGCGTCGTGGCCGACGACGAGGTGGTCGAGCAAATCGATGTCGAGGAGCCGGCCGGCGGCGAGCGTCTCCGCGGTGAGGTGCAGATCGTCCGGTGAGGGTGTGGGGTCTCCGCTCGGGTGGTTGTGGACGAGGATGAGCCCCGATGCGTTGAGCCGGACGGCGTCTCGGAACAGCTCGCCGACGCGGACGAGCGACGACGAGACGTTGCCCTGGTAGACGGTCGCGACGCGCAGGACGACGTTCTTCGTGTTGAGGAGGACGACCCGCAGCTCCTCCCGCTCGAGGCGGCCCATCTGGAGGACGAGCCGCTCGGCGACGTCGCGCGGCGAGCGGACCGTCCAGCGTCCGGCCGGCCAGTCGGCGAGCAGCCGCCGCCCCAGTTCGAACGCCGCGGCGAGCTGGGCCGCCTTCGCGGCGCCGATTCCGGGCAGCGCCTCGAGCTCCAGCTCCGAGGCGCGGGCCAGCCCGGTCAGCCCGTCGTGGCGGGCGAGCGCGTCCTCGGCGAGGTCGACGGCCGAACGGCCGCGCGACCCCGATCCCCAGAGCAGGCCGATCAGCTCCGCTGCGCTCAGTCCGGCCGGGCCGCGGGCGGCGAGCCGCTCCCGAGGCCGCTCCATCGGCGGCAGCTCGCGGATCGCCCGGCCGGCCAGGCGCCGCCGCGGCGTCGGATCGACGAACGGGGCTTCGGCCATCGAGGACTCCCTGGGCAGGCGGGGCGCGGAGTCCCCGGGCCCGAACGACGGAAGCCCGCCGATTCCTCCCGCCATCCGGACCAGGGGACGCCCGAACCCTACCGGTCGGCGCTCTCCGGGCGATCACCGCGGCCTTCACCGGCGATGGCCGGGCCCGGGCCGCCCCAGCCGCGCGAGGGCCGGACCCGCAGGCCGCCCCAGCCGCGGCCGTCGGCCTACCCGACGGGCGGCGGACCGGAGGTCAGGGAGAGGTGGGCCAGCGTGAGCAGGAGCCCGTTGAAGACCGCGTGGAGGCCGATCGGGGCCCACAGCGAGCCGGTCCGGACGAAGAGGACGCCGAGCGCCCAGGCCACCGGCAGCCTCGTCCCCATCCCGACCGCGATGAGTCCGATCGCCTCGCCGAAGCTCCCGGCTTCGACGGCGACGACGTGGGCCAGCGCGAACAGGAGCGCCGCGCGCACGATCGCCCGCTGGTCGCCGATCGTCCGTCGCCAGGCGGTGATCGCGAAGCCGCGGAAGACGATCTCCTCCGCGATCGGCGCGACGATCGCGCCGGCGAGGAGCTGGACGAGCAGCCCGGAGAGCTGGCCCGTCGGCGGGAGCGGGCTGGGGCTCACGACCCCGAAGATCGAGACGAGGACGAGCCCGACGACCGCCGTGATCGCGATGACCGGCAGGGCGAACGCGGCGCCGGTCAGCAGCTGGGAGACCGCCGTGCGATCGAATCGCCGCAGGCCCATCTCGGACCAGCTCAGCGAGCCGGTCCCGACGACCGTGAGCCGGATGACGGCGAGAAAGACCGCCGCCGTGAGCAGCCCGCCGATCAGCTGGCCGATCGGTCCCGCGACCTCGACGCCGGCGGCCGCGAACAGTCCCTCGAGGACGACGCCGAGGAGCGCCCCGATGAAGTACGAGACGGCGACGATCGCCCCGAACACGACGAACGGCGACGGGCCCGCGTACCGCTCGCCGCGAGCCCGCCGCTCGAGGGCCTGGTTGCCGGCTCCGGCGATCAGGCCGAGCGACAGCAGGCCCGGCCCCACGAAGAAGGCGAGGATCGTTGAGCCGCCGAGGACGCCGATGAGGGCGAGCGAAAGGCCCAGGATCGAGGCCAGCCAGCCGACGACGAACAGGCCGGGCGCGGCTCGACCTTCGATCGTGAAGACGGAGGCACCGGGGCGCGCCGGCGGTCGGTCGGCCTCGCCGTCCGGCGTCGGCCGTTCGGCCTCCGCCTCGTTCCCGTCGCTGGGGAGTGTCAACCCTCCGGCAGGATGTCCTGCGACGGCCGACCCCGGCTCGGCCGCGGCGTCGACGACCGCACCGATCGCGTGATCTCGGCCGTCTTGCCGATCCGGCCGGTTTCGTCGAGCGGACCGGGCAGCGGGGTGATCGGAGCCGGCCGGGCGATCGCTGCCGCCGGCAGGTCGCGCCGCTCGAAGTCCTTGCCGCACCAGGCGCACAGCGACCAGTCGAGCCCGACGAGACGGCTGCAGTTCGGGCAGACCCGGTTCAGGCGCGTCCGACAGGTCGGGCAGATGATCCACTCGTCGTGGACCTTGCGGGCGCACGTCGGGCAGCTCTTGATCGCCTCGACCTCCGCGAGCAGGGCCTCCTCGGCCAGGTTGCGCTCGTAGACCTCGCCGATCTTCTCGTGCGGCCGGATGATCTTGTAGACGAAGATCGCCAGCGGGAAGAAGACCGGGGTGAACACGATGATGAAGCTCGCCGCGACGTACGGCAGGATCGGGTTCTCGGTCCGTTGCTGCATGTCGCGGAACGCCCAGTACGCGCCCGCCAGCCAGAGGATGATCAGGTAGACCGCGATCGCCTGGAGAGCGAGCTGGACCGGGGCGCTTCCGAAGAACCCACCCAGCGCCTTGCCGATCTCAGCGAAGATCTCGTCCATTCGGTTGGTGGGTGCCTCCGAAATCGATCGCGCCGGTCCGCCGCGGGTCCGGCGCCCGGCAGCCGCCGGGCATCCGGCGCAGTGTAGCAGGGGCGAAAAAGCGAACCCCCGACTGGCCTAGACGCTCGCGGACGGCTCGGCGTGACGGCGGACGACGAGATCGAGCAGGGCGCCGCCGAAGACGATGACGGCGCCGGCCGTGACGAAGAAGATGCCGAGCGAGGCGTTGTAGGGCCCGAACAGGTACGGCCAGGCGAGCCCGAACAGCAGGAACGCGACGGCCACGCCTGGCACGCGGGGCGCCGCCAGGCGGGGCAGCCGGTCGGAGATGAAGGCGAAGCCGGCCAGGGCGAGCAGGATGGCGAGCACGACCGGGTGGCCGGGACCGGCCAGGCCCCAGCGGTCGAAGTAGCCGCCCATCGAGGATGCCCCCAGGACGATGTCGGCCCAAGGCAGGAGGAATCCCAGCGCCGCGAGACCGGCACCGCCGACGATCGAGAGCGCCGGGGCCCGCGGCGAGATCCCGAGCTGGATCGAGGCGAACGCGTCCGCCGCGCGCTCTCTCGCATCGCCGTCCGAGCGGCCGGCCTTCGCGCCGGGAAGCGGCAGCGCCTCGGCCGGGGGCAGGACGGCCGACGGCGGCAGGTAGGCGCCGGCCGGGTTGCGTGGCAGTGAGGCGGCAAGGGCCGCGGCGGCTCCGGAATCCGGGCCGAACGGCGTGGGCGCCGGCGCGGCGAACGGCGCGGGCGAGGCGGCGAACGGCGCCGGGGCCGTGGCGGCGAACGTTGCGGGGGCCGTGGCGGCGAACGGCGCCGGGGCCAGGCCGACGAACGTCGCGGGCGCCAGGGCTGCCGGGGGCGCGGCAGTCGGGACGAGCCGCTGCGACTGGGCGGGCCATTCCGGCTGGCTGGGCCATTCGGGCCGAGCGGGCCATTCGGGCCCCGATGCCGGCCGCTCCGGATCCGTTGCGGGCCACTGCAGCCGGGCCGGCCGCTCGGGCTCCGGTGCGGGCCACTCGGGGATCGCGTCGGGCACGGCCGGTCGGCCGCGCGTGATCGGCGCGTCGGCCGCGATCGTCGCGGCGGGCTCTGCAGGCTCGCGCTCCGGCTCGGGAACCGTCGCGGGCCGACGGCTCGACGCCGCGCCCCGGCGGGAGCGGCCCCGCGCGGTTGGCGGGGCGGTCGGCGCCTCGTCCGCCGACGTCGTGCCGGGCTCCGGCGCAGCTCCGGGCCCGAGGGCAGGCTCGACCTCCGGCGCAGCTTCGATCGCCGGAGCGTCGTCCTGCCCCGCGGCCGGCGCGGGATGTCTGCCGTTCGCCTCGGCCGGCGGCACGCCCTCGAGGACAGGCGACGCCGCGTATCCGGTCGGATGGAGCGGACGAGGGGCGCTCGCGACCGACGCGACGAGCGCGCCGCAGAAGGAACACGAGAAGCGGCCGGGGGCCAGCGGCGTCTCACAATCCGGGCAGACGACGGTCCTCGTCGTCATCGTTCACCTCGCGTCGGGCCGGCAGTCGTGGGCCGGGCCTACAGGCTGCCACCCTCGTCCCCCACCGACCAATCCCCCGGACGGCGGTGCGCGCCTGCCCCGAACGTCCCGTCCCGAGCGGCGACCGGGTGGGCCGTTCGGGTCTCCTCGACGACGCCGGCGGCCGTCCGAACGGCCGCGAGGAGCCCACCCGCGACGAGCCCGCTGAGCCAGATCCCGACGAACGCGAGAAGCGCCAGGGCGACCGCCACAGGCGACGCGTGGGGATCGACGAGCCCGACCTGGAGCGCCCGCCAGGCGACGTCGGCAGCGAACAGCAGCGCACCAAGGGCGAGGGCCATCGGGGCGGTCGTCGCCAGCCAGGGCAGGATCGTCGA
>DASTVH010000327.1:0-2924 GCA_035759195.1 Candidatus Limnocylindrales bacterium | reverse complement strand
TGATGCTGAAGGGTCTACTCGGCCGCCGGTGAGCGGCGCCCGGACCCGCGCCGCCTGAGCGGTCCCGCGGGCTACCGAGCGGCCGCGCGCTCCTCGTCGGGTGCCCGCAGGGCCCGGAACCGCTGCCACAACGCGAGGTCGTAGACGATCTTGAGTCCGCCGGCCACGACGAACGGCAGGCCGCCGCCGAGAACCGGCACGGCGAGCAGCGGCACCGCGAACAGCGGAGCGAGGGCCGCGCCCGCGGATCGCGCCATCCCGGTCAGGCCGGCGGCGGCCGAACGCTCGTCGGGGTGGACGACGGCCATGGTGTACGACTGGCGAGTCGGGACGTCCATCTGGCTGATCGCGAAACGAGCCAGGAGGACGCCGACCGCGAGCGGCAGCGACGGCATGAGCGGGACGAGGATCAGCAGGACGTTCGACGGCAGGTGCGTGCCGACCATGGTCGCGATCAGCCCGTAGCGGGCGGCGAGGCGGGCCGCAACGAGCCCGGACAGGCCGGCGAGCGCGTTCGCCCCGAAGAAGATCCCGCCGAGGACGGCCGGCTCGACGCCCCAGCGGAGGTGGAACCAGAGGGCGACGATGCTCTGGACGACGAATCCGCCGCCGAACGCGTCGAGGGCGAAGAGCGCGCTCAGCTCGCCGACCACCCGGCCGGAGCGATGGAGGCCGAGCCGGCGGCGGATCGAGGGGTCGGCCGGCGCGGCTGCTTCGACGGCTGAGGACGTCCGGCCGACGAGGACCAGGAGGGCGATCCCGACGACGGCATAGGCGACGATGACCGCCCGGTAGCTGTCGAGCGCCGTCGTGCCCCCGGCCTGGAGGAGCTGGACCGCCACGCCTGCAGCCAGCGAGCCGGCGGCCGTCGCGAGCGATCCCGCGAGCTGGTACCAGGCGAAGACGGTCGTCCGCCGGGCGCCGGGAACGACCTGGCTGAGGGCGGCCTGCTCGACGGACAGGAACGGGCCGACCTCGTTGCCGCTCGGGCTGAGGACTCCCACGATCGCCACCGCGAGCAGCACGACGAAGTCGCCCGAGAGGGCGAAGACGATGGCGGCCGCGATCATCAGCCCGGCGCCGACCCGCAGCGTCCGCCGCCGCCCGAACCGGTCGGCCCTCGTCGTGAGCCAGAGCGACACGACCGCGTCGCCGGCCAGCGTCAGCCCGAGCAGGAGGCCGATCCGGCCCTCGTCGAACCCGAGCTCGGCGAGGTAGAGGGCGAGGACGACCGCGAGCGCGCCGTAGCCGAACAGACGGACGGTCCGGGCCCCGAACAGGAGCCGGACGTCGCGTGTCACCGCGACGCGTCAGGCCCGCCGCGCGACGCCGAGGCCGGGCCCATCCGACGGCCGCCAGCGGCACGCGTGGTCGAGTTCGAGACCCTCGAACGGATCGTCGGCGAGGAGCAGGCTGCCGTCGAGATCGAGCCACTCGGCGAGGGGTGCGACGACGACCGACGCGGCGATCCCGATCGAGGTCTCCTCCATGCAGCCGAGGAACGTCCGGAAGCCGAGCGCCTGCGCCGCCTCGAGCATCCGCCGGGCGGGGGCGATCCCGCCGCACTTCGCGAGCTTCACATTGATCCCGGCGACGACGCCGACGAGGCCCTCGAGATCGTCCGGGAACACCGCACTCTCGTCGGCCACGATCGGCAGCGAGGAGCGATCCTGCAGCCAGGCGAGATCGCGATGGGCCTTCGCCGGGAACGGCTGCTCGATCAGCTCGACGCCGAGCTCGACGAGGCGGGGCAGGAGCCGCACGGCGTCGTCGCGGGTCCAGCCGGTGTTCGCGTCGACGCGGATCGGGCCGTCGTAAACGCCCCTGACCGCCTCGAGCGTCGCGAGATCGGCCGGGCCCCCGACCTTGATCTTGAGCGCCGGAAAGCGGCCCGCCCGGCGAGCCCGTTCGGCGACGACGGCCGGCTCGTCGAGACCGAGCGTGAAGTCGGTCGGTGGGACGGGGCCGGTCAGGCCGATCAGGTCGCGGACCGGCAGGCCGCGCACCTTGCCGGCGAGATCGTGCAGCCCGGTGTCGAGCGCGCACTTCGCGGCGCCGTGGCCGCGAATGGCGCCCGCCGCCCGATCGGCCGCCTCGGTCAGTCCGGCGGCGCTCGGCTCGAACTCGCCGACCGCCTCGACGAGGAGCGGCAGGACCGCGGCCATCGTCGCCGGCGTCTCGCCGTAGAAGCGGTCCGGGAAGCCCTCGCCGAGCCCGACGAGGTCCGGCCACCGCGGGTCGCGAACCTCGGCGACGACCGTCGTCGAGGTCGAGCCGCCGCCGTGTTCGGTCCGGGCGATCCGGAAGGGATCGCGCAGGGCGAGGGTCAACGTCTCCAGGCGGACCCCGACGCTCACGCCCGCGTCTCCAGCCAGGGCAGCGCGTCGACGGCGGCTTCGACCGCAACCCAGAGCCGGTCCGGCCCGAATCTGAGCGGGTCGTCACAGGGCAGGCCGGTCTCGGCGGCGGTTCGCTCGATCTCGGCCCGGGCAGCCGCGTCAGACTCGATCAGCGAGGTATTCAGGGCCACGGCCACGACCTTCGACGGCGCGATGAGTCCCGCGACCCGCTCGTGCAGCTCGATGAACGGGACCAGGTCGGCGATCGGGAACGCCCGGTCCGGCAGGTGGTCGAAGTCATGGTTCAGGAGGCCGGGCTTGTGGACGAGGACCATCGCCTGCGGCGTCGCCCCATGGATGAGCCCGAGAGTCACCGAGCTGTAGGCGGGATGGTCGAGCGATCCCTGTCCCTCGACGAGGAGCCACTCGCCGCGCGCCTCGGCGTCCTCGACGAGCTGTTCGACCGCACCCTGAAGGAAGTCGCTCACGACCCGGTCGACCGCCACGCCCCAGCCCTCGATCATCATCCCGGTCTGGCCGGTCGGCACGAAGACGGCCGAGCGGCCGACGGCCAGCGCCGCCCGG
>DASTVH010000326.1:0-2295 GCA_035759195.1 Candidatus Limnocylindrales bacterium | reverse complement strand
GGGCACTTCAACCCGGCGGTGACGATCGGCGCCGTCGCCGGCGGCCGCTTCTCGGCGCGGGACGCGGCGCCGTACCTCGTGACGCAGGTCGTCGGCGCGATCGCGGCGGCCGCGGTCCTCTACGCGATCGCGAGCGGCGTCGACGGCTTCAGCGCCGAGGACAGCGGCTTCGCTTCGAACGGCTACGGCGACCACTCTCCGGGCGGGTACTCGTTGCTGGCGGGGATGGTGACCGAGGTCGTCCTGACCGCGGTGTTCCTGATCGTGATCATGGGCGTGACCCGCAAGGGGGCGGCGGTGGGATTCGCACCGCTCGCGATCGGGCTGGCGCTGACGTTGATCCACCTGATCAGCATCCCGGTCACGAACACGTCGGTGAACCCGGCCCGCTCGACCGGGCCGGCCATCTTCCAGGGCGACTGGGCGGTCGAGCAGCTGTGGCTGTTCTGGCTGGCCCCGATCGTCGGCGGCATCGTCGGCGGCGTGCTGTACCGCTACGCGCTGGAGACGCCCGAGGAGGAGGAGGGCGTCGGGCCGAACGTGGTCGAGCAGCCACGCGTCGTCAGGCCCGACTGAACGTCAGCGCTGCGCTGCAGACGGCGGCCGCGGGGATGACGCCGAATGCCGAAGGCGGGAATCGAACCCGCACTCCCCGAGGGGAACCGGATTTTGAGTCCGGCGCGTCTGCCAGTTCCGCCACTTCGGCCCGCAGCGGATCGTATCCGCCCACTCGGCGGCGACCCGGTGCGGCAGCGGCTTGCAACGTCGGTCGGATCCGGGATACTTCCCACTTCGCCGCTACAGGGCACGACCCCGTGCCCGGAGCTCAGCGGCCTACGGTCACTCGCCGATGGAGGAGGAACGACGTTGAATCTCAGAAAGCGTGGCTTGTTGAGCGTGCTGGCGCTGCTGGTGGCGGCGCTCGCACTGCTGGCGTCCGGGTGCGGCGGCGACGACGACGACAGCGCGGGCGGCGGTGACACGACCGAGGCCTCAGGCGGCGGCGGCTCGATTGAGGCGCTCCCGTCGTCCTCCTGCACCGCGCTCGAGTACGAGGGCGAGGGCGAGCCCGACGTCCTGATCGCGTCCGACTTCCCCCTGCAGGGCTCCTCGCGGACGCAGACGATCCAGATCGTCGAGGCGATCCGGTACCTGCTCGAGCAGGCCGACTGGAAGGCCGGCGACCACAATGTCGCGTTCCAGTCGTGCGACGACGCGACCGCGCAGGCGGCGCAGTGGGACTCGGGCAAGTGCTCGACGAACGCGCAGGCCTACGCCGCAAACGAGAGCGTCATCGGCGTGATCGGCACCTTCAACTCGGGCTGCGCCGCGATCGAGATCCCCGTGCTCAACCAGGCTCCGGGCGGCGGCGTCGCGATGATCTCGCCCGCGAACACCTACGTCTGCCTCACCGAGGGCGGCCCGGGCTGCGACGACACCGAGCCCGACAAGTACTACCCGACCGGCAGCCGCAACTACGCCCGCGTGGTCGCGCACGACGCCTACCAGGGTGCGGCGGTCGCCGAGTTCATGCAGTCGCAGGGCGTCACCAGCGTCTACATCCTGAACGACAAGGAAGCGTACGGCCTCGGCGTCGCGACGAACCTGCGCAACGCCGCGGAGCACCTCGGCATCGAGATCGCGGGCTTCGAGGCCTGGGACCCGAAGGCCTCGAGCTACGAGGCCCTGTTCCGCAAGATCGGCGGGACGAACGCCGACGCCGTCTTCCTCGGCGGGCTCATCGACGAGAACGGCGCCCAGGTGATCAAGGACAAGGTCGCGGTGCTGGGGCCGAACGACGGCGACGTCAAGCTGATCGCGCCCGACGGGTTCACGACGCAGCAGACGATCGACGAGTCGGGCGAGGCCGCGGCCGGCATGTTCCTGAGCGTCGCCGGCGTGCCGATCGACCAGTTCGAGGGCGAGGGCGCCGAGTTCGCGGAGGCCTTCGCGCCGCGGATCGGCGGCGACGCGATCGACCCGTACGCCATCTACGGCGCGCAGGCGGCCGCGATCATGCTCGAGGCGATCGGCAACTCCGACGGCTCGCGCGCCAGCGTGATCGAGGAGATGTTCAAGGTGGAGGTCGAGGACGGCTACCTCGGCAGCTTCTCGATCAACGAGGCGGGCGATCCGCAGGGCGCCGAGGGCGCCGTCGTCGGCTTCACGATCTACCGGGCGACGGACAAGCTCGAGACCGAGACCACCATCTCCCCGCAGCCCGAGAACGTCGACGCGGCTCGCGGCTAGCACCATCCCGGTGGCCCGGGGCGGGAGGGATCCCGCCCCCGGCCA
>DASTVH010000325.1:0-5684 GCA_035759195.1 Candidatus Limnocylindrales bacterium | reverse complement strand
GGTCTCCGATGTTCGCCCCGAGGCCGACGTAGGCCCGGACGCGCCGGCTCAGCGACGGACCTCCGCTCGGTAGACTCGCTGCGTGCCCGGTGTCGTCGTCCTGATCCTCCATCCCGCGGCGCGGCCGGGTGCCGGCCCGCTCGAGTGCTGGGTCGCCGCGGCCCGCGGCCGGATCGCCGAACGGCACCGAACCGGCTTCCTTGCGGCCGGCGCGCCCGACGTCCGGCTCCTGGCCGGCCCGCCCGACGATACATCGTTCGGGGCCCGGCTCCGGGCGTTCGTGGAGCGCGAGCGACCGGACGGCGTCGTCGTCCTCGGCGCCGGATCGGTCCCGCTCGTCCGGCCGGCGCAGCGGCGGGCGCTCCTCGCCGCCGCCGCGGGTCCCGGCCCACGCGCACTGACGAACAACCGCTACTCCGCGGACGTCGTGGCGATCGCCGGGGTGGACGTCCTGCTGGGGCTGCCCGACCTCGCCTCCGACAACGCCCTGCCGCGATGGCTCGAGGAGCATGCCGGGTACGCCGTCGCCGAGCTCGGCGGCTGGCGGCTCGGGGTCGACGTCGACGGTCCGCTCGACCTCGTCCTGCTGCGGCGGGCCGGCCGGGGCACCGGCGGACCGCCGGCCGGCGTCGACCTGTCGCGCGTCGAGGGCGCCCTCGACCGCGTCGCGGCCGTTGCCGCCGATCGCGCCCAGGAGCTCGTCGTGACGGGAAGGACGTCCGCCGCGTCGCACCGCTGGCTCGAGCGAAACGTGGCCGCCCGGGTCCGGGCGCTCGTCGAGGAGCGCGGCCTGCGGGCATCCGATCCGTCGGCCGCATCGGCTCCACCGCTCCGCCGCCGGCCGCCGGCCTCGATCGTCGGCGCGGTCCTCGAGCGGGACGGGCCCGCCGCCCTCGGCGACGTGCTGGCCCGCCTCGGCGACGCCGCCCTCGTCGACAGTCGCGTCCTGCTCGCCCACCGGCTCGGGGCGGATGAGGCCGCCTGGCCCCCGGCCGAGGATCGTTATGCGTCGGACCTGCTCCTCCACGAGCGGATCGCCGACCCGTGGCTCCGGGAGCTCACCCGCTCGGCCGCCGAAGCGGCGATCCCGATCGTGCTCGGCGGGCACACGCTCGTCGGGCCCGGCGTCCGGCTGGCCGTCCGGCGGGGCGCCTGAGACGCAGCCATGAAGCCCGGACTCCGGCGCGTCCCGCCCCCGGACCTCGACGCGATCGGCAGCGACACCACCCTCGTCGCGAAGATCCGCGACGAGATCGCGACGACCGGCCCGATCACGTTCGCCCGGTTCATGGAGCTCGCGCTCTACGATCCCGACGGCGGCTACTATCGGGCCGAGGCCGCCCGGCCGGGACGCGGCGGCGACTTCCTCACGGCGCCCGAGGCCCATCCGATCTTCGGCCGGGCGATCGCCCGCCATGTCGCCGACGTCTGGCGGCTGCTCGGCTCGCCCGCCCCGTTCTCGATTCGCGAGTTCGGCGCGGGCGGTGGAGCGCTCGCAGCGGCCCTCCTCGACGGCCTCGCCCGGGAGGTGCCCGATATCGAGGCCGTCGTCCGCTATCGACCGGTCGAGGTCGAGGGGCGCCGTCTCGACGAGCTGCGAATGCGCCTGGCGGCCGCCGGATCGCCGGTCGCCGACGTGCCCGTCGAACCCGACCCGGGCGAACCGATCGTCGGCATCGCCTTCGCCAACGAAGTGCTCGACGCGTTGCCGACGCATCGGCTGGTCGCCCGCGGTGGGCTCCTGCACGAGGTCTTCGTCGGCTGGGGAACGGACGGTGCCGGCGAGGGGTTCGTCGACGTGGAAGCCGAGCCGTCGAGCCCGGCGCTTGCGCAGCGCCTCCGCGCGGAAGGGGTCCGTCTCGCCGAGGGGCAGGCGGCCGAGGTGTGCCTCGCCGTCGACGGCTGGGTGGCGTCAGCGGCGGCCGGCCTCGAGCGGGGCGAGCTGCTCCTCATCGACTACGGGCACGCAGCCGATGCCCTCTACGACGCGGTCCGGCGGCCGCGCGGCACGGTCCTCGCCTACCTCCGCCACGTCGCCCACGACGCGATCTACCGGGCCGTCGGCCGCCAGGACCTCACCGCGCACGTCGATGTCACCGCGGTCGAGCGGGCGGCCGCTCAGGCGGGCCTCGCCCATCTCGCGACCGTCGACCAGGGTCCGTTCCTCGCGGCGCTCGGCGCCGGCGAGCTGCTCGTCGAGTTGCAGTCGGACGGGGCTTCGGGCGCCGGCGGCGGGACGGGTGCCGGCGACAACGCGGGCGCCGGCGCCGCCGACCTGAAGGCCTACCTCGAGGCCCGGGCGGCGCTCGTCCGGATGATCGACCCGGCCGCAATGGGCGCGTTCCGGGTCATGGCGTTCGGTCGCGGGCTGCCGCCCGGCGCGCTGCCTCGGGGGCTCGACGTGCGCGGCGGCCTCCCCGGCGACCTGACCGAACCGCACCAGACCCCACCGAATTAGGTCGAACGCCCTATCGACACGGCTCCGGCCGATCGGCGAGTCTCCGCCGGTCCGCTGCGGCCCCTCCGGGCTCGCAAACGACACCGGGAGCGGATCGCGAACTGGCACGCGCGCTCGGCGCGGTTCGCTCCCGGATGCATCCCCCGTCGATCCGGCTCACGCGAGCTCGGCCCCTCACGACAGGCCCGGCCGCGGGCGCCGCGAGCCGGCCGGCGGGAGCGCGGGCCGGCGCTGCCGCTCGGGGGTCCCCTGCTAGAATGAACGCTGCGTGGCGACCGTCTGTCCGCTCGTGCCCCGCAGCTCGAATCCCCTCTCCGCGGTGCACGGCATACGACGACGGATCGACCCGCGACAGTTCGGAGTGAACGTCGGTTGACCGAGATCTGGTACATCGTGGGGTTCGCCTTCGCAGGCGTCTCGTTCGTCTTCCTGACGATCGGCGCCTCGTGGCTCATCACCCACCGCAATCGTGGCGACGCCCACAAGGGCCTGCCCTACGAGAGCGGCATCGACACGTACGGCGACACGCACGGCCGGTTCGGGCTCTCGTTCTACGTCTACGCGTTGCTCTTCGTCGCGTTCGACATCGAAGTGATCTTCATCTACCTCTGGGCGATCGTCTTCCGCGATCTGCTCATCGGCGGATTCGTGACGATGCTCGTGTTCGTGGCGATCCTCCTGCTCGGCCTGGCCTACGCCTGGCGAAAAGGCGTCCTGAGCTGGAAATGAGCGACGACCAGGCGCGCGGCCTCGGGGTCGGCCCGGCCGACGAGACGACGATGGGCTCCGACCAGCCCGGCAACGAGCCCGGGGCGCTGGCCGTGCGCGGCGCGACAGGCGTCGCCGAACCGATCATCGTGCCGAACACGCTCTGGCGTTCGGTCGACCCGACGGCCTACGGCGGCGGTCTCGAGACCGACGTCACCCACCTCGCCGAGCACGAGCACGATCCGGCCTACCGCCGCGACGACGCCCGCTGGAGCGGCGCGCTCGAGGTGATTCCGACGAAGGCCGATTACGTCCTCGACCTCATCCGGATGAACAGCCTCTGGCCGCTGCTCTCGGGCCTCGCCTGCTGCGCGATGGAGATGATGTCGGCGGCGACCTCGCGCAACGACATGGACCGTTGGGGCATGTTCCCGTTCCGGGCGAGCCCCCGCCAGGCCGATGTGCTCATCGTCGCCGGCACGCTGACGACGAAGATGGCCGGTCCGCTCGTCCGGCTCTGGGAACAGATGCCGGAGCCGAAGTGGTGTATCGCGATGGGCGACTGCACCTGCTCGGGCGGCCGCTACAAGCGGAGCTACGCCACGGTCGAGGGGATCGATCGGGTCATGCCGGTCGACGTCTACGTTCCGGGCTGCCCGCCGCGGCCGGAGGGGCTCATCTACGGGATGATGAAGCTCCAGCAGCTCATCAAGGACCGCCGCGGCCACTGGCCGGAGCGGGCAATCGGACCGACGGTCCCGGAAGGCGTCTGACCATGGACCCCGTCCTGCGACGGCGCCTCGAGGCGCGCTTCGGGGAGCGGCTGAGCGGACCCGTTCGCCAGCGGCACGATGAGACCGAGATCCGGATCGCTGCCGGCGACGTGGCCGACACGGTCCGCGCCCTCCACGACGAGCCGGAGTTCGGGTTCACGTTCCTCGCCGACCTGGCCGGCGTGGACACCGGGACCCACATGCAGGTCGTCTACCACCTCTGGAGCGAGACCACGCCCGACTGGTTGCGGGTCGTCGCCGACGGGCTGTCGCGCGAGGATCCCCGCGTGCCGTCGATCACATTCCTCTGGAAGGGCGCGGAGTGGATGGAACGCGAGGCCTACGACATGTTCGGCATCACGTTCGAGGGCAACCGCGACCTGCGCCGGATCTACATGCCCCCGGACTACCAGAGCTTCCCGCTCAGGAAGGACTTCTTCCTGGCCGACGACGCCGCCCGCTCGCCCGGAGCAGGCGTCCGCCACATGGAGCAGACCCACGCTCCGCGAAACGCCGCGCCGGCCGCCACGATCCGGCGGGCGCCGCGGTGACGGCCGGCCGAACCACCCATCGAGAGATCGCCCGATGACCGCAACCTCGCCACGCCATGCATCCTCGGACGACCCGCGGGTCGTCCTCGACGAGGAGATCGGCGTCTTCGAACCCATCCCGCCCTACCCGCCGCGAACCGAGCGCGAGGCCGAGTTCTACACGCTGCGCGACGGCGAGATGTTCATCAACCTCGGCCCGCAGCACCCCTCGACCCACGGCGTCCTCCGGGTCGTCCTGAAGATCGACGGCGAGAACGTCGTCGACCTGGACCCGGTCCTCGGATACCTCCATCGCGGCGTCGAGAAGCTCTGCGAGAACGCCGACTACCACCACGCGATCGCCTACCTCGACCCGCTCGAATACATCAGCTCGCTCTTCTGCGAATGGCCGGGCGTCCTCGCCTTCGAGAAGCTGCTCGACGTCGAGGTTCCGCGCCGGGCGGAGTACATCCGGGTCCTCGCGACCGAGCTGAACCGGATCCTGTCCCATTCGCTCTTCATGGGCTGGATGGCGCTCGACCTCGGCGGCCTGACCCCGATCCTGTGGAGCTTCATCGAACGCGACGAGATCGCCGAGATGCTCGCCGCCCTGACGGGCCAGCGGCTGCTCTTCAACTACCTCCGGATCGGTGGCGTCAACGGCGACCTCAACCACGACTTCATGAGCCGCCTCGGCGACTGGATGAGCCGGGCCACGACCCAGATCGAGGCGAACGCCGGCCTGCTCAACGAGAACGAGATCTTCGTCCGCCGGATGCGCGGCCTCGGCAGGGTCGACGGCGAGACCGCCCTCCGGATGGCCTTCACCGGACCGAACCTGCGGGCGAGCGGCGTGCCCCTCGACTTCCGACGAGCCCATCCCTACAGCGTCTTCCCCGAGCTCGACTTCGACATCCCGACCCGCGACGAGGGCGACTGCCTCGCTCGCTACCTCGTCCGGATCGACGAGATCAAGCAGAGTCTCCGGATCATCGACCAGTGCATCCACGAGATGCCCGACGGCCCGATCATGGCCAAGCTCCCGCGGCTGCTCCGCCCGCGACCCGGCCGGGCCTATGCCGCGGTCGAGGGGCCGCGCGGCCAGTACGCGGCGTACGTCGTGAGTGACGGCACCGACCAGCCGTTCCGGATGCGGATCCACGACCCGTCGTTCATCCACCTCCAGGCGGTCGGGATGCTGATGCAGGGGAACCT
>DASTVH010000324.1:0-5804 GCA_035759195.1 Candidatus Limnocylindrales bacterium | reverse complement strand
TCGCGGCGGGACCGGTCGCGGCGGGCCGTGAGGATGACCGAGTCGGCCGCCTGGGCGAGGGCGAGCGTCACCGGCGACGCCTGGATCGGCGCGCCGGCGATCACGACGAGTCCGTCCTTGCCCGCGAGCTCCTCGATGATCTGGCGCAGTCGTTCCGGGTCGCCGCCCTCGATGCGGGCCCGGCCGGCCGGCAGGATCGAGAGGGCCCCGGACGCGTCGACGGGCACGACCGCTGAGAGGTTGTCGGCCAGCAGCTCGGAGAGGCCGGGACGATCCTGCCAGTCATGGAGCCGGGTGATCGTGCCGCCGGCACCCGAACCGTCGACGAGGACGACACGCCGCCCGAAGCGGCTCAGGGCCGCCGCGAGGTTGGCCGCGACGACGGCCGCCTGGCCCTCCCAGTCGGCGTCGGTCACGAGGATCGAGCGGCGGGTCGCGCTCTCGGGGCCCAGGGCGACCTTGGCCGAGATGAGCCGGTACGGCGCAGCCGCACGGGACGTGGGCGCGGCGAGGACGACGAGGTCCTGGTTCCGCGGCGGGTCGCCGCTCGGAGCGGGCACCGCCCCGAGGAGCGGCACCCCGGCCAGGTTCGCCAGCTCGCGGCCGGTCCGGACGGTATTGCCGAAGTACTCGAGCAGCAGGACGAGGACGATCGCGACGACGACGCCGGCAAGCGCGGCGAGGATGACGAGGAGCGATATCTGCGGCGCGACGGGCACGTCATTGGGCCGGGCGAACTCGATGATCTGGATGAGGCCTTCGGGCTGGCTCAGGCCGCCGGAGGTCAGCTGTTCGAGCTCGGTCGCGAGCGTGTTCGCCAGGTCGGTGGCCTGTTGCGGGTCGCCGGCCTGGACGCGGATCGTCAGGATCCGGGTGACGTCGTTGGCGGTGGCCCGGGTCGCAGCCGCGAAGTCCTCGGGCGTCAGGTCGAGTCCGAGCTCCTGGATCGTCGAGGACAGGATCTCGCGGGTCGTGACGTACTGGGCGTAGGTCTGGACGAGCAGGCCGCTCGAGCGGAGGACCTCGGTCGAGGTGTTGAGCGGGCCGACGAGAACCTTGACCTGCGACTCGTACGTCGGCGGGATCGTGGAGGCGACGAGGTAGCCCGTGAGGCCGGCGATCCAGGCGGACACGACGAGCGTCCACCACCAGCGCCTGGCAACCGCGAGATACCCGGACAGCTCCACGTTCACGTTCCTCGTCGTCGCATCGGGGCCGGACGGCCGCGTCGGCCACCCGGACGGCGGCGCCGTCGTCCGGTCGGTGGTTGCAGCCTACCATCGACGCCGGTCGCGGCCCGTCCGGCCGATTCGGGGGTGGTTCCCGGACGCACCACTCGCCGGGTCCGGGCGGCGACCGAGGCCGTCAACGGAGCACCTGGGCCCGCACGGCGGCGAGCGGCGTCCGGACCGAGACGTTGACCCGTCGCAGGAGAAGCCAGTTCGCCGTCCGGACGTCATTGACCCCGCGGGCCGTCGTGAAGGCAACCGTGAAGCCGGCCGCCCGGACCGCCCGGACGCTCGCCGGCGAGGCGGCGCCCGACGGGTAGGCAAAGGCCGGGACGCGGCTGCCGGTCTCGCGGGCCAGGTCGGCCCGGGACCCGGCGATCTCGGCCTCGAGCTGCGCCGGATCGAGTCGGGGGAGCAGCGGGTGGGTCCGGGTGTGCGGCGCGAGCGAGAGGCCCTCGTCGGCGAGGCGCCGGAGCGCATCCCAACCGAGGACCGTCGAGTCGGGCCGATCACCGCCCAGGTCCTCGACGAGGCGATCGACGGCCCCGGTGAGCTCCTCGTGCGGCAGGGCCTTGAGGGCGTCGCGGACGGTCCGGTAGGCGCGGTCTCGCTCGGCGGGACTCGTGAGCGAAAGCTCGCCCCCGGTCGGCGGGGCCACCGAAGGGCGGGTCGCCGAGCTGATCGCACGGTGGACCCGCTCCCACCAGAAGACTCGGTCGGGAGCGTCGGGGTACGCGGTCGGGACGAAGAGGACGGCCGGCAGTCCCCGCTCACGGAGAGCCGGCCACGCGTGATCGGCAACGTCGGCATAGGCGTCGTCGAACGTCAGGAGGAGCGATCGCGGTCGCAGGGCGGCACCGCCGGCGGCCCTCCGGACGACGTCGTCGATCGACACGACGGCATGGCGCCGGCCGATCACGTCGAGCAGCCTGGCGAAGCCCTCCGGCGTCGCGCTGAGGAGGCCCGGGGCGACGTCCGCTGCCGGGGCGGCGACCCGATGGAACGTCAGGACCGCGAGCGTGTCCGCCCGGCCGGGAAGCAGTCGCTCGAGGAGGTCCACGACGGCCGCCGCGGGCGGCGAGGCGGCGAGTCGGCGGGCGATCCCGGGAACGGCCACGTCAGGCGGCCGGGCGGGCCGCGTCACGACCTCCGTCGCCGGCAGCGCCCCGCCGCCGGGCGGCGCCGCGAACGACGCGCCTGGCGGCGGCACGAACGGCCGCCCCGGCGGTGTTGACGACGTCGGCGACGAACGGCACCGGGTCCCGGCGGGCGAAAACGGCTTCGATCTTCGGGCCGCGAACCGAGCGGAGCCACTCCCCGGCCGACAGCTCGCCGCGCGTGGCCCGGACGAGCGCCGCCTGGAGGTCGTGGCGCCAGTAGATCCACTTGACGCCGCGATAGCGCTGTTCGACGGCGTCCGGCAGCGGCTCGCCGAGTGCGTCGCGGTAGGCCGAGAGGAGCAGCTCGACACCGCCTCGCTCGGCGATCGCCGATCGGCCGGTCGGGCGGCCGATGTTCGGCTCGATGATCATCAGCCGGCCGGTCCGCGCGTCGGCCTTCGCCTCGACGTACCCCAGGCCGCGGTATGCGACGCTCCCGAACAGCTCCCGGCCGATCCGTTCAGCCTCCGGGTTGCGGACCTCCTCGCCGAGGCAGCTCGTGCCGGTGTCCAGCGGCCACTGGCGGAGCTTGCGGGCAACGAACGAGACGCGCTGTTCCGCCTCCCGGTCGTAATAGGCGTTCACCGAGTAGAGCGACGACTCGGGGCCCGGGACCCAGGACTGGGCGATGAGGACGTCGGCCCAGCCGCCGACCTCGTCGTACCGCGCCAGCAGCTCGTCGGCCGAGTTCACCTGGATGGCCTTCGCCCTGGTCGCGGCAAGCCAGGCCGGGCCCTTGAGCCCCGGCTTGAGGACCGCCGGGAAGGCGAGCGTCGCAGCCGCCCCTTCCGCGTCGGCGCGCGAGCGCAGGACCGCCGTCGGCGGGATCGCCAGCCCGGCCCGGAGCGCGTGCTCGGCGAAGCCGACCTTGTCCATCAGCCGGACGACGTCCTTGTGATCGGGCAGGACCCAGCGGAACGCCTCGGCGAGGCGATCGCGGCCGGCCGAGATCGCGAGGACGGCGGCGTCCGTGCACGGCACGAGGACGCCCGGCGCGTCGAGCCGCTCCCCGAGGGCGACGAGCGCGTCCACGAGCGGTTCGCCCCGCAGCTGGGCTCGCACGATCGCGACCGGCAGTCGCGTCCGCGCGCAGAAGTGGCGGGGGTCGGCCACGACGCCGACGACCGGGATGCCCCGGGCGGTGAAGATCCGCGTCGTCTGGAGGCCCGTGATGCAGTCGAGCCCGACGACGACGGCCGCCGGCCGATCGGTCGGGATCCTGCCGCTCGAGCGGATCAAGCCGGAACGGCCCCCTCGTCCTCGAGGGCGATGGCCTCCTTCGTGCCGACCAGGTCGAAGATGTGATCGACCGGAACGATGGCGGCATCGACGTCGGCCGCGCGACCCGCGACGGCCAGCTTCGCGAGCGTCTCCTCGATCGCCCCGACGGCCGCCCGCATCGGCTGGTTGGCGAGGATCACGAGGTTGAAGCCGCGCTCGTACAGATCGGCGGAGGAGAACGTCGGAAAGAGCGTCGGAACCGCGACGAGCGGCGTCGTGCCGAGCCCCTTCCACGACGAGAGGAAGCCGTCGATCTCCGACAGCGTCTTGTCCCGGGAGTGGATGAGGATCGCGTCGACGCCCGCATCGACGTAGGCATCCGCGCGCTCGCAGGCGTCCTCGACGCCGTGGCCGGCGATGAGGCTCTCCACCCGGGCGATGAGGACGAAGTCGTCGGACTCCTGGGCGCGCTTCGCGGCCCGCAGGCGGCGGGCCTGCTCGCCCATCGGGACGAGCTCGCGTTTCGTGTCGGCGCCGAGGAGGCTGTTCCGCTTGGGGAAGAGGTTGTCCTCGATGCTGATCCCCGAGATCCCGGCCCGGTCGTATTCGACGAGCGTCCGGACGACGTTGCCGAGGCCGCCGAAGCCGTTGTCGCAGTCGGCGATGACCGGCAGGTCGGTCGCATGGTCGATCCGGACGGCGGCGGCGAGCGTCTCGGTCATCGTCGTGAGGTTCACGTCTGGCATCGCGTGGGCCATCGTCGCGACGCCGAGCCCGCTGACCCAGACGGCATCGAAGCCGTGCTCGCCGATCAGCTTGGCGGTAAGCGCATCGTGGGCCCCGACGGCGACGACGGCGCGACCGCCGGCGAGGCCCTCGCGGAGCCGGCGGCGCTTGGCATCGGCCCTATTCACGGGTGCTGGTGAGCTGCGGGGACATCGGTTCCTCCCGGGTGGCTGCGTCGAAACGATCGATGATGGCGACGACCTCGCGGCCGATCTCCTCCTGCGCGTCGATCGTCTGGGCGCCGATGTGGGGCGTCAGGACGACGTTCGGCAGGTCGGCGAGCGGCGAGCGCCGGCCCTCGCCCTCGGCGACGTGGACGTCGAGGGCGGCGCCGCGGAGGCGGCCGCCGGGCTGGAGCGCGCCGAGGAGCGCCGCCTCGTCGACGACCCCGCCACGGGCGATGTTCACGAGGAAGGCGCCCGGCTTGACGCGGGCAAGTTGGTCGGCGCCGATCATGCCCCGCGTTGCAACGTCCAGCGGGACATGAAGCGAGATGAAGTCGCTCTCCTCGAGCACGCGTTCCAGATCGGCCAGGTCGACGCCCTGCGCGGCAAAGGATCGGGCCCGTTCCTCGCTGGGATGGGCGACGACGCCGATCGGGCGCATGCCCCAGGCGAGGCCGAGCGTCGCGACCCGCGTCCCGATCGAGCCGAGCCCGACGACGCCGAGGCGCTTGCCGCGGAGGTTGTAGCCGACGAGCTCGGACTTCGCCCAGTGGGCGTTCCGCAGGTGGCGATCGGCGAGGACGATGCTGCGGGCCAGGGCGATCATCAGCCCGAAGGTCAGCTCGGCGACCGCCTGGGCGCCGGGGCCCGGGATCCGGACCAGCTCGATGCCCCGCTCGCGCACGGTCGCGAGGTCCAGGTTGTCGAGTCCGGAGCCGGCCCGGACGAGCAGGCGAAGGTCCGGTGCCGCGAGGACGCCTGGGCCGATGCTGACGCCGCTCCGGAAGACGATGGCTTCGCGGTCGACCGCCGCGGCGGAAAGGTCCGCCTCGGACGCACCGAGCGCGATCCGGACGTCGTGCCGGGCCTGGAGCGTGGCGAGCGCCTCGGGCGCGATCTGGCTGGCGATGAGGATCCGCATCACGAGCGCGCCGGCGATGTGCTGTCCATCGGAACGATCCCCCTGGTGTCGGGGATGAGCCGCGGTGCCGGCTCATCCGTCGTGTCGATGTCGGTCGGCGACGCCTCGACGTCGGCCGGCGGCAGCGCCGTCGCGGCGGCCTCCGTCGCCGGATCGACGCCGGCGTGGATCGGTTCGGACGTCGCCGTGGCCGGATCCGTGGGGCCACGGTCCGTCTCGCCGTTCAGGAACGCGACGATCCTCCTCGTGACGTCTTCGACGACCTCCTCGGTCGGCCGGTCGACGTCGACGATCTGGAAGGCCGGCAGGACGCGGGCCAGGT
>DASTVH010000323.1:0-7095 GCA_035759195.1 Candidatus Limnocylindrales bacterium | reverse complement strand
GTCGCCGAGGCCGACGAACTCGAGCAGGTCGTGCGCGCGGGCGACGGCGCGTTCTTCCTCGAGGCGCATCCGGGGTGTCCGGAGCACCGCGTCGACCCAGCTGCTGCGCAGGTGGAAATGCTGGCCGACGAGGACGTTGTCGAGGGCGGACATCGTGGCGAACAGCCGGATGTTCTGGAAGGTCCGGCCGATGCCGAGGCCGGTGACCTGGTATGGCTTGAGCGAGCGGATCTTCCGTCCCTTCGTCGTCACGAGCGGGACGCCGTCGAACACGATCTCGCCGCTCGTGGGCTGATAGGCGCCGGTGATCATGTTGAAGAAGGTCGTCTTGCCGGCGCCGTTCGGCCCGATGAGCGAGACGATCGAACCCCGCGGGATGTCGAAATCCACGCTGTTGACGGCGAGCAGCCCGCCGAACCGCTTCGTGACGGCCCGGGCCCTCACGAGCAGGCGGCTCTCCTCGATCTGGCCGGTTCGGAGCACACTGCCCGGACCCGGCGCGGGCGACGCGTTCACCTGTCGCCCTCGGGCCGTGGGTCGATCGCATCCGGCTCCGCTCCCGAACGAGGCTCGGCACGGCCGACGTTCGCGTTCGGGTCGACCGCATCCGGATCGAGCTCGGCAAGTTCGGCGGCGCCGGGACCGCCCTCGAGCGGTTGCTCGAAGCCGATGACGTCGTCAGTCACCCCGGGCGAGGCGATCACCTGGTCGGGGGGCGCGGAGTGCAGCTCCGCTGCGCGTTGGCGGCTCGGCAGGAATCCTTCGGGCCGGAACCGCATCATCGCGACGAGGGCGAGACCCAGCAGCAGGAAACTGAAGCTCGACGGGTTGATCTGCTCGAGGAACGTGTTACCGCTCGCCTCGCCAAAGTCGTTGAGGCGCTGGCCCACCCAGCCGAGGAGCGTCTTGTCGACGTACTGGACCACGATGGCGCCGAGGATCACGCCCCAGATGTTCCCGATCCCACCGAGGATGATCATGATCACCACGAGGATCGACGTCGCGAACATGAAGAAGTCCGACGTCGTCGCGCCCTGGTAGGAGGCCTGGAGGGCGCCCGCGAACCCGGCGAAGCTGGCCCCGAGGCCGAAGGCGAGCAGCTTCGTGCGGACCGTGTTCACGCCCATCATCTCGGCCGCGATCTCGTCCTCGCGGATCGCCATCCAGGCCCGACCCATCCGCGATCGTTCGAGGTTGCGAGCGATGACGATGCAGAGCAGGACGACGGCCATGGCGAGGTAGACAGGCGCGAACCCGTTGATCACGCCGAACTTGATCCCGAAGAAGCTCGGTGCATCGATCGGGTTGATGCCCAGCGGGCCGCCGGTGATGTTGGCGTTGACGAGCTTGATTGGGCCGAGCTCGAAGTTCACATTGACGAGGTTCTTGAAGAAGATCGGCACGATCTCGCCGAAGCCCAGCGTCACGATCGCGAGATAGTCGCCCCGCAGCCGCAGCGTCGGCGCGCCGAGGAGCACGCCGAACGTGGCCGCAACGAGCGCCGCCGCCCAGAAGATGATGAAGAACGGCAGGTGGATGCCGGGAAAGCCGGCCGGCAGGTCCGTGAACAGGACGATCGAGAGCGTCGACCAGTGGGGCGAGGCGAGGTACGCGGCCGTGTAGGCGCCGAGCGCGTAGAAGGCGACGTAGCCGAGGTCGAGCAGCCCGGCGAACCCGATGACGATGTTGAGCCCCACGGCCATCGTCGCGAAGATCAGCATGAAGACGACCGTCGTGTCGTCGGGGATCGGCAGCGGAAAGCCGCGGCTGATCGGCTGCAGCAGGAACCGGTTGAGCAGCGGATAGACGAGGATGAGGATCACGAGGATCGTCAGCAGGACCGTCCGCCGTGGAGCCCGCCGATAGGCGTGCCGGTAGGCCCTCGGCCAGCTGACAACGGTATCGACGAGGTGGCCCACCCAGGCCGACAGGCCGCCGGACCCGCCGCGCTCGATGGGATCGATGATGCTGGTCACGCGCGGTCCGCCAGCTGCTGGCCGAGCAGCCCGGTCGGCCGGAAGACGAGGATCGCGATGAGGACGCCGAAGACGATGGCGTTCGTCCACTGGGCCGACAGGTAGCGGTCGCTGAAGGCGTTGATCAGGCCGAGCACGATGCCGCCGAGAACCGCCCCCTGGAGGTTGCCGATCCCGCCGAGCACCGCCGACGTGAACGCGTTCAAGCCGAACCGGAAGCCGAGGTTCCAGACGGTCGTGTTGTTGTAGAGGATCTGGACGAGACCCGCCGCACCGGCGAGCATGCCGGCGATGATGAACGTGATCGCGATCGTCCGGTTGACGTCGACACCCATCAGCCCCGCCGTATCAGGGTCCTGGGCGGTCGCCCGCATCGCCTTGCCCTGACGGGTTTTCGAGACGAACCAGGTCAGTGCGATCAGGAGCGGGATCGTGACGGCGGCCGTGAAGAGCTGCTTGTAGCTGAGCGAGACGTTCGTGTCGAACCCGAACACGGTCGTCAACACGTTGATGTTGGGAATCACATCGGGATAGCCGACGTTGGCCGGCCCCTTCCACAGCAGCCCGACGTTCTGCAGCACGAAGCTCATCCCGATCGCCGAGATGAGCGGCGCGAGCCGTGGGGCGTGGCGGAGCGGCCGGTAGGCGACCCGTTCGATGCTGACGTTCAGCGTCGCGGTCGCCGCCATCGTGATGAGCAGGACGATCGAAATGAGGCCGACCGTCGTCAAGATGTCTGCGCCGGTCGTGACCCCGAACGCAACGAGCAGCGTCAGGGCGAGCATCGACCCGAGCATGAAGACGTCGCCGTGGGCGAAGTTGATGAGTTCGATGATCCCGTAGACGAGGGTATAGCCAAGGGCGACGAGGGCGTAGATCAGGCCGTTCGAGAGCCCGATGATGATCGTCTGGAGGATCTGTTCATCCATTCAACAGCCGGCTCCACGTCCGCGGCCGAGGATAGACGGCGGGGGCGGACCGTCGGTCCGCCCCCGCAGGTCAGGTTCCTGCCGTCACTCAATCCGGTGCCGCAAGCACCTTCTCGAACTCGGGCGGCCAGCTGTCGACGACCTGATAGCCGGTCGCTTCGGCGAGCGTGACGTCGCCGTCCGGCTTCACGGAGAACGTCCCGAGGTACGACTCGAAGTCCTTCGTCTCGAAGACGGCCTTGAGGACTTCCCAGCGATCGTTCGTGACGGCGGCCCGGTTGAGCGCGTCGACGGCGACCTGGGCGGCCGCGGCACCGTAGATGCCGTAGACCGGCGGATCCTCGCCGTTGTGGGCTTCCTTGAAGTCGGCGACCCACTGCTTGCCGGCTTCGGAAGTCTGCTCGTTCGGTCCGACGCCACCGAAGGTCAGGTAGGTGCCGTTGCCGGCATCGCCGGCGCCGTCGTACCAGGCCTTCTCGAAGACGCCGTCACCGGACATGATGCCGATGTCCGGCATCGCCGCCCGGAGGTCCTTCCAGAGCTTGCCGGTGTTCTGGCCGGTGATCGAGCCGATGTAGATGAAGTCGGCTCCGGAGTCCTTGATCTTCTGGGCCAGGGCGTTGTAGTCCGTCGCCTTGGCGTCGAACCCTTCGCTGGTCCCACCGCTGATCACCTCGATGCCGAGCTCCTGCGCCGACAGCGCCCACGACCGGGCGAGGCCCTTGCCGTAGACCTGGGTGTCGTCGAGGACGTAGGCCTTGGTGGCACCGAGCTCCTTGGCCCACGCCGCGCCGGCGCCGCCCTGCTTGTTGTCCGTGCTGATGACGCGGGTGTAGTTGCGGTAGCCGTTCGGGTAGTAGCTGTCGGGCTCACCCGGTTCGGTCACGCCCTCGACCGCGGTCGTCAGGCCCGGGTACGTGTTGGCCGGGCTGATCATCACGAGGCAGGCGTTGTTGAGGATCGGGATCGTCAACTTGGCCGCACCCGAGTTGAAGTGGCCGATGAAGACCATCGCGTCGGGATCGTTCGCGGCCGTCGTGGCGTTGGCCTGGGCGACGGCGCCGTCCCAGTCACCGCCGGCGGCGGCAGACGAGTCGTCGAGGTCGGTGTACTTGATCGTGAAGTCGCCGACCTGCGTGCCGTCGATGATCTCCTTGATCGACTCGACCATCGCGTCGGTCTGGGCCTTGTTCGAGCCCTGGCGTGGCAGCGCCGAGTAAATGTGAACCTCGCTGCTGCTGGTGCCCTTCTTGTCCTTGCAGACGTCAGGTTGCGCAGCCGTCCCGCCCGATCCGGACGGGGCCGACGTGGTCCCGGGCGCGGTCGTGCAGGCGGAGAAGGCGATCACCGCAGCTGCGGCAAGCGCCCCGACTCTGGCCAGTTTCATGCACTCTCCTCCTCTGGATCGTCCGGCGTTCCGGACGACGCCGGTCGGCTTCGCCTGGCCCCTCCACGAGCGGGGGACCGGCTCGGCCGCCACACCGCCCACCTTTCGCGGCGGGTCGTGAAGGTCGGGGAACGAAGGGCCGACAGCGATCACGACGCGACGCAGTGGTGCGGGCGGAGCGGCACGAATCGATCCCGCTCGGGCGGCGCGCAGGTGGCCGCCGAAGCGATGCCGTATCATAGGCATCGGCGGACCGATTGCAACACCGATCCGGCGCATCCCGGGCGTGGCTCCCGAGCACATGGCTCGCCACACCGCGACGCCCCGCACGATCGGTGCGGACAGTCCGATCGGGGACCGAAGGCTCAGTCGCGTTCGCCGGCCCTCAGAGGTGGCACCTGCCCGCGTGGAATATCTGGTTCGAACGGCCCGCATCACCGACATCGATCGGCTCGTCGCGTTGAGCGACGACGTGATCCGCGCGTCCGGTGCGAGCGGAACGCTCGATTCGGGCGACCTGCTCCGACAGCTGGTCTACCTCCCGCAGGCGAGTATCTTCGTCGCGGAGGTCCGGCGCGAGGTGGTGGGTGGAGCAGTCCTGGCGCTGCGCCCGTCGGTCAGGGCCGGCGGCTTCGTCGGCGCGATCGACCTCCTGGTCGTCGACCCGGCCCACGACGCCGATCGAATCACCGATGCGCTGCTCGAGGAGCTCATCCGATCGGCCCACAACAAGGGCTGCACGGTCGTCGAGGCCGCCCTTCCCCAGGACCCCGCGGAGCGGACCCGTTGGGAACGTCATGGGTTCACCGAATCCGGTCCGCGAACGGAACGGCTCGTGGCCGCGGTCGGGGCTGCCACACGCCGGGACCGATGAACGCGCGCGCCGGGCTGCATCGTTGCGCCGGCGCCGCCGACTGAATAACCAAGGAGTCATCGTGGGCAAGAACGTCGCCGTCTTCGTGGACGTGGCGAACATCTTCTATGCGGCCAAGGCGGCCGGCGTCGACATCGACTACGTCACGCTGCTGAAGTCGGCGACCGCGGGTCGTGATTTCGTCCGCGCGTACGCGTACACGGGCCTCGACCCGGACAACGAGAACCAGCGCAACTTCCATTCGTTCCTCGCCAGGAACAGCTACAAGGTCGTCAGCAAGGACATCCGCAAGTACGGCGACGGCAAGGTCAAGGCGAACCTCGACATCGAGCTCGTCGTCGACCTGATGAAGACCGCCCGCAACCTCGACGTCGCGATCGTCGTGTCGGGCGACGGCGACTTCGCCCCGGCGATCCGGGCCGTCCAGGAGATGGGCGTCCGGGTCGAAGTCATCAGCTTCCGCGGCAACACCTCGTCGGACCTCATCGAGGTCGCCGACCAGTTCACCGACATCACCCAGCTCGCCCGGGTCGAGAAGGGGTCCTCGCGGTCGGGCCGGCGCGTCGCCGGCGACGAGGAGGACCTCTCGATGACCGAGGTGCCCGACAAGCAGACCGAGGGCACGGGCCCCCAGCGCGGCCGCGGACGCGGCCGCGGACGAGGCAGGGCCGGCGAGGCGGAGCCCGTCGCGGCTCGCGCGTCGGGCGGTCGCGGCCGGGCGCCGGTCGGCGAGGCCGAGGCGGCACCGCTTGGCCTGACCGTCCTGCCCGGGGAGAAACTGTCGAAGGTCGCGGCGACCCCCGACATCGAGCCGGCCGCATCCGGCGCCGCTGCCGGCGAACCCGGCGCCGCGGCCGGCGAGCCCGGCGCCGCGGCCGTCGAGCCCGGCGCGTTCGACGAGGGCGAGGATGCCGGTGGCGAGGAGGGGCGGCGTCGACGCCGCCGGCGCGGCGGCAGGGGACGCGGCCGAGGACGCGGCCGGGAGGAGGCGGGCACGGCCCTCGAGGTCGTCGGCGGCGAGGCTGCCGACGAGGGCGACGACGGCGACGAGGAGCTCGAGATCGCGGCGGCGCCTCGGGGACCGCGCCCGACACCGTTCGGTTCCGTCTGGGACTCGCAGCTCGGCGTCCCGAGCTCGGGACCGTCGGCGCCGGCTCTCGGCGACGACGAGGACTTCGATGAGCCCGAGATCCCCGAGTACCTGATTGCCGAACAGCGGCGCAACCAGCAGCAGGGCCGGGGCGGAGCCCGCGGCGGACGCGGCGGAGCCCGCGGCGGACGGGGCTCGTACAGCGCGGCGATCGACCGCGAGCGGTACGGCCGCGGTGGCGGTGGCGGCGGGATCAATCGGTATCCGGACGTGAGCGGTCGTGAGCGGAGCGGCGGCCCGCCTCGCAGCCGACCGGCCGAGCCGGCGGCGCGGGGACCGCGCTCGGATCGGCCGGACCGCCCGGATCGTTCCGGCGGCCGCTCAAACGAACCGTGGAGCGAGGTGCCGGAGGATGTCCAGGAGCTGCTCCGGGCGCAGCTAGCCCAGTCGCCCAAGGCGGCCGCCCCGATCCGGACCGACCGCGCCGCGGCCGTCCCGACCGGCGAGCCGGCGGCCGTCGAAGCCGGCCAGCCCGAACCCGAGGAGGCAGCGCCGAAACGCCGGACGACCCGCCGCAAGGCGCCCGCGTCCGCGTCCCCGGACGTCGGCACGGCCGCCAACGGGGCCGAACCGGCAACCGCCGAACCGGCGTCCGCCGCAGCGGAGGCTGTCCCGAAGCGCCGGACGACTCGGCGGTCGACGGCGGCCGTCGCGAGCGACGCCGAGGCGACGGCCGAAAGCGCCGAGGGGACGGCCGAAGGCGCAGAGTCGACCACGCCGAAGCGGCGGACGACGCGGGCCACGAGCTCACGGAGCACGACGACCCGGACGACCCGGAC
>DASTVH010000322.1:0-3959 GCA_035759195.1 Candidatus Limnocylindrales bacterium | reverse complement strand
CCCGCAACGATCCCGGGAGGTCGATCCCGAGCCCGTCGGCCACCTCGGCGATGTCGTCGCGGATCGCCAGGATGGCCGAGGCTTCCTCGATGCGTTCCTGGGCTCGGGCGAACTGCCAGCGGCCCAGCGGGTCGCGGACGGCGAAGCCCGGCAGCCAGCCGTCGCCGGCGCCGACGAGCGACGCGTAGGCCTCGCGGACGCGGGTCCGCTCCGCGAGCTGGGCCTCCTGCTCGGTGGCGACGATCCAGCGCCGGTACAGGTCCTCCGCCGACGCGGACCCACCGATCTCCTCGAGCAGGTCGAGGAAGCGGCGCCAGTCGTTCGGGATCGTCACGGCCTCCGGCTCGCCCGCCCCGACGTACGCGACCTGGCGGGCATCGGCCGCGGCGAACACGGCCTTCATGCCATCCTCGCCGATCTCGCCGACGAGGTCGCGGATCACCGTCCACGACGCCTCGTAGCCGAACGTCTCGCGGGCGTCGGTCTCCTCGTCGGCGATGCGGCCCGGGTGCGACCACTCGTTGAGCCGGACCGCGCCCTCGCTCGACGGGGACAGGGCGCGCGGTCGCAGCCCGCCCACGGAAACCTCGTCGAGGACCCGCGCCGCGTACTCGTCGGCGAGGCCCTCGTTGATCCAGCGCCCGACGAACAGGTCCGAGTTGAACCACGCATGGGAGGCCTCGTGGACGATCGTGAGCTCGTCGAGATCCTCGCTGATCTCGATGAGGTCCTCGTTCGTGTGGAAGACGCCGGCGTAGCCCTCGAGCAGCGGCGTGTGGACCTCGGCGACCTCGATCTCGCCGGCGACCGGCCAGGCCAGCCCGATCTTCTCCACGAGGACCGGCAGCCCGACCCGCAGCAGGCCGCCGACCCGATCGAGCCACTCCTCGTCCTCGGGCCACGCCCGGATGACGAGCCGCTCGCCTCCCGGCAGGTCCAGGCGCTCGCGCGTCAGCGAATCGTGGCGGTCCGCGACGACGACGACGAACCACTCGGATACGTCGGCGATCGCGGTCGCCGACAACAGCGTCACGCCCTCGGCGACCGTCTCGGTCACCGTCGCACCCGTCGTCTCGACCTCGTATCCGGCGGGGACCGCGACCGTCACGTCGCCCCGGTCGCCGAAGGCCCATGCGTAGAACGTCGCGAAGGCCGAACCGACCCGGATGTCGCTCTCGGAGCGGGGCGGTCCGCCCGGCAGGTCGTAGGACAACGTGAACTCGATCGACTGCCCGAAGTAGACGTCGCGCCCGAAGCGGACCTCGGCGATCGTGTAGCCCTCCTCGGGCGTCAACCGGACCGCCAGGTCTGTGCCGCCGGCCCGGGCCGCGACCGCGGTCGCCTCGGACTGGATCACGAGGTTCGCGCCGTCGTAGAAGTAACGGGTCGTCCGGGTGCCGCTGGCGGTCGTCTCCACGAGATCGGGCTTGTTGTTCGTCGCCGTCACGGCAACCGCGACGCGGACAGCGGCCGCCTCGGGATCGAGCGTGTAGGTCGCCCGCGACACGAGCGCCAGCTCGTCCTCGGCCGCGAACGCGGGGGAGGCGCCGGCGGGGCCGAAGAGGGCGGCAACCGCGAGCGACGCGACCGCGGCGAGTCGCCGTACCTCCGGGCCGTGGCGCGAGAGCCCGTTCATGTCGCGGATCCCGATCCCCCGCGGCCGTCGAGCCGATGAGCCTGGAGGCGCCTCGTCCGGGCCCGGATCCGGGCGGCCCGCGACGAACCACGGCGCCAGAGGCCCCGAATCATCCCGAAGACGAGCCAGACGCCGATGATCGCGGCGACGAACGCGCCGAGGATCGCGGCGATCCGGCTCCGGCCCGTATCGGCCGCGCCGGCCCAGGCCGAGAAGGCGGCGAAGCTCGCCTCCACGGACGCGTCGAGGTCGCCTGCCTCGAAGGCTCGCGCGGCTCGCTCGGCGTCGGCATCGGGTGAGGCACCCCACAGCCCGACCTCGACGAAGAGATCCTGCTCCGCGGGGCGGGCCCTGCGAGCCTCCTGGAGCGCGGCGATCGTCGTCAGCTGGGCGTCGGCCTCGACCGCGGCCGCCGCGAAGCCCTTGTTGCCCTCGAACGCCGCCTCGAGCGTGCTCGGGACGCGGAGCCCCGCGGCGGAGGCCGCGGCCGCCAAGGCGTCCCGATCGTCGAGCGCCCGATCGGCCGCCGTCAGCAGCTCTCGCGCCTGGTCGAACTGCCAGGCCCGCATCGCCTGGCGGACCACCTCCGGCAGGCGCCACTCGCCGGCCCGGGCGACGACTTCGGCGTACTGCCGGCGTGCGGTCGCGCGGGCGACCAGCAGTTCGGCTTCGTCGGGCCGGACGACCCACGCCCGCCACAGGTCGTCGTAGCGTCGGCCGGTCCGCTCCTCGAGCAGGTCGAGCAGGCCGCGCCAGTCGGGCGGCTCGGCGGTCCGCTCCGGGACGACGCCGTCGGATCCCTCGCCGGCGGCCAGCGCCCGATCGCCACCGTTCATCGCCCCTCCCCGGTCCGCGGCCTCGAGCCCGGCGGGCTGGTACGCGGCGACGCGGTCGCGGGCCGCCTGCCACACGCTCGCGAGCCCGGTCGGGCCGGCGCGCTCGGCGATGAGCCGGGCGAGCTCCGCCGACGCGGCGTAAGCGACGTCGTCGGTGGCGACCTCGTCGGGCGTCGTTTCGCCGCCTGCTGCCTCGCCGCCCGATTCGGCATCCCAGGCGTTCAGCGGGGTCCGCGTCGCGAGCTGCTCGGGCGTCAGCACCGGCGGTGCCGCGGGCTCCTCGATCGCGGCCGCGGCCTGGAGTGCGTACCAGGACGCGAATCCCTCGTTCGCCCAGCGCTCCGCGAGCAGGCTGCCGTCGAACCACGCGTGGGCCGCCTCATGGAGGACGACGAACGAATCGGCGTAGTAGGCGATCTCGATCTCGGTCGCCGCCGGGTCGTAGCGACCGGCGAACCCGGCCGACGACCGGCTCGCCGCCTCGGCGACGACGAGCGGCTGCCGGCCCAGCCACGGCAGCCCGATCCGCTCGGCGAGGACCGGCAGGCCGCGCTCGACGAGGGCTCCGACGCGTTCCGCCCAGGCGGGGTCGTCGGGCCACGCTCGAAGGGCGACCTCGACCGGCCGGCCGGCGATCTCGATCGTCCGGATCGACTCGCTGCGGGCAGTGGGCCGGTCGGCGACGAAGTAGGCGAAGAAGGCCAGCGGGCTGGCAAGGCGGCCGCTCGTGTAGACGAGGTTGCCCGTGGCGTCCGTGGTCGGCTCCCCGAGCTGCTCCGATTCGACCTCGACCGCGTAGCCCTCCGGGAAGACGACCGTGACGCTGCCGCCGGGCGTCTCCGGTGTGGCGAAGGCCCAGGCCGGGAACGTCACGAGGCTCTCGCCGATCCGGATCTCGCGCGTCGGGGCGCCGCCGGCGTCGACCAGGTCGAACGTGAGCGTGAACGTCCGGTTCGACCCGGCCGGCAGGCGCCGGCCGAAGTCGATCTGGAGCAGCGTGTGGTCGGCCTTCGCCGACGCGACCGTGACCCTCGGGCTGCCGGCCCGGGCGCTGATGGCGAAGTTCGTCGCGCCCGGCTGGACCGCGAGGTACGCCCGGTCGAAGTAGTACTGGCGGGTCTTCGTGTCGGCGAGGCGGTTCGTCGCGGTCAGGGCGACCATGACGTGGACGGCTCGTCCCGCCGGATCGACGACGTAGCGCGTCTCCGACGTGAGGGTCAGGTCGGGGGCCGCGGCGAGGGCCGGGGCGGCGGTCGCCGGGACGAGGCCGGCCAGGGCGACGAGTGCGGCGAGGAGCAGCGATCGGGCGAGGTGCGCCGACGCGGCCGCCGGTCGGCGGGAGCGGCTCATCGACGGGCGGGCCCGGCGGCCTCGAGCGATCCCGAGTCGGCCGCGATGGCGGTGCCACCGGGGTGGGCCACGGCGCTCGCCACGGGCCCACCGCCCGCCGCTCCCGATTTCGGTTCGTCCGGATCGAGGAGCTCGCC
>DASTVH010000321.1:0-14058 GCA_035759195.1 Candidatus Limnocylindrales bacterium | reverse complement strand
CCCAGCTGATCACGGCCCCGGTCAGGTCCGTGATCGTGATGATCGTGTTGTTGAAGGTCGCCTGGATGTGGACGTGCCCCTGGGGGACGTTCTTCCGCTCCCGGCGGCGCTGCTTCACAGCCCGCTTGCGCTCGGCCATAGGTGTCGTCGTCCCTCGTTACTTCTTGCGCCGCACGCCGACCGTCTTCTTCGGTCCGCGCCGCTGGCGAGCGTTGGTCTTCGTCCGCTGGCCGCGAACCGGGAGGTTGCGCCGATGGCGCACGCCGCGATACGAGCCGATCTCGATGAGCCGCTTGATGTTGAGGGCCACCTCGCGCCGCAGGTCGCCTTCGACCTTGTAGCGACGGTCGATCAGCTCACGCAGGCGGTTGACCTGCTCCTCGGTGAGATCGCGGACGCGGGTGTCCGGGTTCACGTTCGTCTGGGTGAGGATCTTCTGGGCCGTGGGCAGCCCGATCCCGAAGACGTAGGTCAGCGCAATCTCGACCCGCTTCTCGCGGGGGATGTCAACGCCGGCGATGCGTGCCATCGATTACCCCTGCCGCTGCTTGTGCTTCGGGTTGGTGCAGATGACCATCACGGTGCCGTGGCGGCGAATGACTTTGCAGTTGTCGCAGCGGGCCTTGACGGAGGCTCTGACTTTCAACGGATCCTCGACTCGTGGTGCATGGCGATGCGATCTGGATTTACTTCAACCGGTAGGTGATGCGGCCGCGCGTCAGGTCGTAGGGTGAGAGCTCCACCCGGACGCGGTCGCCAGGCAGGATCCGGATGAAGTTCATCCGGAGCTTGCCGCTGATGTGGGCCAGGACGCGGTGGCCGTTCTCCAGCTCGACGGCGAACATGGTGTTGGGGAGTGGTTCGATGACTGTCCCTTCCACTTCGATCGCATCTCGCTTTGCCACGGGCGTCGGTGTTCCCTTTCTCACGATGAGTGCCGGTCCACCGGGACCGACACACGAACGCGTAGCGTATCAAACACGGCCGTTCGCGGCAAACCGCCGCCCGACGACCAGGCCGTCGTGTGGAGCGCCGCAACCTCGGACCGAGGGCCCGGGGGAGCTTCACCTCGGTGCCCGGTGCGTCGATCGCCGATGCGGGCCGACGTCACATTGCTCTCAAACCGTCGTCAGAATTTCTGGGCCGTTGTCCGTCACGGCGATCGTGTGCTCGAAGTGGGCGGCGAGCGAACCGTCGCGGGTCTGGACCGTCCAGCCGTCGGGGGCGACTGCGACCTCGTGGCTGCCGAGCGTCAGCATCGGCTCGATCGCCAGGCAGATCCCCGGCACGAGCTTCAGGCCGCGCGAGCCGGTTCGGTAGTTCGGGACCTGCGGCTCCTGGTGCATCTCGGTGCCGATCCCGTGGCCGACGAACTGGCGGACGATGCCGTAGCCGTGGGGCCGGGCGGTGTCCTCGATCGCCCCGGCGATGTCGGCGAGGTGCGCGCCGGGAACGGCCGCGGCAATCCCGGCCATCATCGCCAGGCGGGTCGTGTCGATGAGCTCGCGGACCTCGGGCGATGGCTCGCCGATCGCGAACGTCCGGGCCCCGTCGCCGTGCCAGCCGTCGTAGATCGCCCCGGCGTCGACCGAAACGATCTGCCCTGCCTTGATCGTCCGCTCGCCGGGGATCCCGTGGACGACCTCCGAGTCGATCGAGATGCAGAGGCTCGCCGGGAACGGGTTGCTCGGGTGGCCGTAGCCCTTGAACGACGGCACCGCGCCCGATGCCCGGATGTGGCGCTCTGCCAGGCGGTCGAGGTGGCCCGTCGTGACGCCCGGCCGCATCTCCGACTCGACGAGGGCGAGGACCTCGGCGACGATGCGTCCGGCGACGCGCATCTTCTCGATCTCGCGGCGTGACTTGCGGGTGACCATGGCTACGGCGAGACCTCGCCGGGCTGGACGCCGAGCGCCGCGAGCATCCGTTCGCTCACGACGTCGATCGGCTCGTCGCCGTCGACGCTGACGAGGACGCCGGCGCGGCGGTAGTAGTCGACGACCTCGAGCAGCGGCGGGATCTGCTCGGTCATCCGGGCCCGAACCGTCTCCTCGCGGTCGTCGGGCCGCTGGACGATCTCCGAGCCGTCCACGTCGCAGACTCCCTCGATGAGCGGCGGATTCGAGGTCAGGTTGTAGACGTGGCCGTTGGCCGTGCAGATGCGGCGGTTTGCCATACGCCGCACGAGGTCCTCGATCGGGACCTCGACGTAGATCGCCCGATCGACCCGGCGGCCGGCCTCCGCCAGGGCGACGTCGAGCGCTTCGGCCTGGACGCGCGTCCGGGGGAAGCCGTCGAGGATCGCCCCGCGCTGCGCATCTGGCTGGTCGAGCCGGTCGAGGAAGACGCGGACGATCGTCTCGTCGGGCACGAGCTGGCCCCGGCTCATGTAGCGGTCGGCCTCACGACCGAGGCGCGTGCCGGCAGCGACGGCCGCCCGGAGCAGGTCGCCCGAACCGAGGATCGGGATGTCGAGCGCGTCGGCGACGACAGGAGCCTGCGTTCCCTTGCCGGCGCCCGGCGCGCCGAGGAGGACGACGACGGTCACGCCGTCACGCCGCTGTGGCGCCCGCCATCGTGTGCCCGGCGCACGACGCCGGCGCACATGCGAGCGAGCGCACTCGACGGTGCGTGAGCGCGCGGGCGGGACCGGCAACGAGGCGGTGGGCCGCAAGGGCGGGCGCCAACGTCATCGGATGAAGCCTTCGTAGTTGCGCATCAGGAGCTGCGCCTCGATCTGCTTCATCGTCTCGACGACGACGCTCACGACGATCAGGAGGCCCGTGCCGCCGAGGGCGATGTTCGTCAGCGACGGCACGATCAACCCCATGACCGACGGCGCCGTGGCCACGATGGCGAGGAACAGGGAGCCGGCGAGCGTGATGCGGGTGACCACGCGGGCCAGGTAGTCGGCCGTCGGCCTGCCGGGTCGGATGCCCGGAATGAACCCGCCGTTCTTGCGAAGCTGCTCGGAGGTCTCGTCGGGCTTGAAGGTGAACGCCGTGTAGAAGTACGTGAAGCCGACGACGAGCAGGAAGTAGAACACGACGTACGGGATCGTCTGGGGGTTGAAGAAGTTGACGATCGCGGTCGCCGTGCCGGCCACGAAGTCGACCTCGGAGCTCGTGAAATACGACGCGATCTGCTGGGGGAAGAGCAGGATCGAGATCGCGAAGATGATCGGGATCACGCCGGCCTGGTTGACCCGGAGCGGCAGGAACGTCTGGCCGCCCTGGTACATCCGACGGCCCCGGACCCGGCTCGCGTACTGGATCGGGATCCGCCGCTGGCCCTCCTGGATGTAGATGATCACGGCGATCGAGGCGATCGCGATGATCGCGAAGCCGACGACGAGCGCGAAGTTCGGCGTCTGGAGGAATCCGGTGATCGCGCCGGGCGCCTGGCTCACGATGCCGGCGAAGATGATGAAGCTGATGCCGTTGCCGATGCCCTTCTCGGTGATGAGCTCGCCGAGCCACATGAGCGCGATCGAGCCGGCGGTGAGGGTGGCGATCTGGGTCAGCGTCGCGCCGTTCGACAGGTCGAACCCGGACGAGAGGATGCCCTGCGAGTTGAGGAGGGCGAGGAACCCGTACGACTGCAGCAGCGCCATCGGCACCGACAGGTAGCGGGTGTACTGGTTGATCTTGTTTCGCCCGTACTCGCCCTCGCGGCTGAGCGCCTGGAGCGACGGGATCACGCCCGTCATGAGCTGCATGATGATCGAGGCGTTGATGTACGGGTTGACCCCGAGCGCCACGATCGAGAAGTTCGAGAGGCCGCCGCCCGACAGCAGGTCCAGCACGCCGAAGATGGCGTTGCCCGCGAAGAACGACTGGAGCTGCTCCTGGTCGACGCCCGGGACCGGCACGACGGCCAGGAACCGGAACACGATGAGGATCCCGAGGACGTAGAAGATCCGGCGCCGGATGTCCGGCGCCCGGAACGCGTTCAGCAGCGACTCGAACACGGGTCAGGCGCTTTCGCCGTCGGCGGAGGTGCCGGCGCCGGACGCCTCGGCGGGCGCCTCGGCGGGCGCCTCGTCCGACCGCGGCCGGCCCGCCTCGCCCGCCTCGTCGGCGGGCGGTTCGGCTGGGGTCGGTTCGGCGGAGGCCTCGGGTTCCGCCGTCGCAGCGGCCGGTGTCTCGGCCGCCTCGTCGGCGGCCTCCCCCGCCTCCGCCACAGCCTCGGCCTTCGGTGCGCGCTCCGCCTTGGCCTTGCGGCCCGAGCCGGCGGCCCTGGCCTCGCGGGCCTCGGTCGCGGCGGTGACCGCCTCGGCCCGCTCGGCCGCATCGGCGACCCGGGCGTCCTTCGCGTCGGCCTCACGGCTCGCCGCGGCCCGGCCCGCGGCCGTCCGGGGCTGGCGCGCCGGCTTGCCGCCGTCCTCGCCGACGCCGATCGCCGGCCGCGCCTCGGTCGGGACCTCGAGGACCGAGACGGTCCCGCCGGCCGCCTCGATCTTGGCGGCGGCCGACTTCGTGAACGCGTCGGCCACGACGAAGAGCGGGGTCTCGATCTCGCCGGAACCGAGGATCTTCAGCGGCTTGCTGAGGGTTCGGACGAGGCCGACCGCCCGCAGGATGTCCTGGTTGACCGTGACCGGCGCGGACTTCTTCGACTTCGAGCCGGTCGCCTCGGCGTGCTCGCCACCTTCGAACGCGCCGCGTTCGGCCGCGGCGGCGATCGCGCCGACGTTCACGACCTCGTACTCGACCTTGAAGCGGTTCTTGAAGCCGCGCAGCTTCGGGATCCGCATATGGAGCGGCGTCTGGCCGCCCTCGAACCACGGCGGGATCGAGCCGCCGGCGCGAGCCTTCTGGCCCTTGGTGCCGCGGCCGGCCGTCTTGCCCTTGCCGGCCGCGATGCCCCGTCCGACGCGAGTCCGGGCCGTATGCGAGCCGGGAGCCGGCCGCAGATCGTGCAATTTCATGACTTCTCCTGGGAGCCCGAACCCTTGGACCGGCGGCCGGCGGGAGCGGCGTCCCCCTCGGACGGGCTCGACGCGTCGTCCTCGGCGGGCGAGCGCTTCGCCCGGCCCGAATCCGAGACTTCCTCGACCGTGACGAGGAACCGCACCTGGCGGACCATGCCCCGGGTCGCTTCGTTGTCGGGGACCTCGACGGTGTGGCCGATCCGCTTGAGGCCGAGCGCCCGGACCGTGGCCCGGTTGCGGGCGATGTGGCTGATCGTGCTGCGCACCTGGGTGACCCGCAGCTTACCGGGCATCGGCCACCTCCGCGGTCGCCGCCGGCTGGCCCGAGATCCGGCTCACGAGCCGGACGCCGCGCCGCTCGCCGAGCTCCTCGGCGGAGTGCAGGCTGCGAAGCGCCTCGATCGTCGCCCGGGTCACGTTGACCGGGTTCGTGGAGCCGAGGGTCTTGGCGAGGATGTCGCGGATCCCGGCCGCCTCGACGACGGCCCGGACGGAGCCGCCGGCGATGACGCCGGTGCCCTGCGAAGCCGGCTTGAGCATGACCCGGCTCGCCGAGTAGACCGTCCGGACCTCGTGGGGGATCGTCGTCCCGACCATCGGGATCTTGATGAGGTTCTTCTTCGCGTCCTCGACGCCCTTGCGGATCGCCTCGGGCACCTCGCCGGCCTTGCCGAGGCCGGCCCCGACGTGGCCGGCGCCGTCACCGACGACGACGATCGCGCTGAAGCTGAACCGCCGGCCGCCCTTGACGACCTTGGCGACGCGGTTGATCTGGACGACGCGCTCCTCGAGCGCGAGCTTGTTGGGGTCGATCCGTGGCACGGGTGCTCCTTCCGATCAGAACTCGAGGCCGGCTTCGCGGGCGGCATCGGCGAGCGACTTGATCCGCCCGTGGTACCGGAACCCGGCCCGATCGAAGACGACGCGCTCGATGCCGGCGGACTTCGCCCGCTCGGCCACGAGCCGGCCGACCACCGCCGCCTCCTCGGTCTTCGTCTGGGAGGAGCCACGGAGCTCCTTCTCGACGGTCGAGGCTGCCGCGAGCGTCCGCCCGGAGGCGTCGTCGATGACCTGCGCGTAGATGTGGTTGAGGCTGCGGAACACCGCGAGACGAGGCCGCGACTCGGTCCCCTCCAGGCGGAGCCGGATTCGGTCGTGGCGCTTGCGTCGGGCTGCGCCGCGGCTGGCAACCTTCGTCATCGTGATCGTTCCTTCAATGGTCTGCGCTGGCTACTTCTTGCCGCCGATCTTGCCGGCCTTGCCGGCCTTGCGGCGGATCTGCTCGCCCGCGTAGCGGACGCCCTTGCCCTTGTACGGCTCGGGCTTGCGCGTCGAGCGGACCTTCGCGGCGATCTCGCCGACGAGCTCCTTGTCGATGCCGACGACCGCCAGGCGGGTCGGGTTCTCGAGCTCGAACGTGATGCCCTGTGGCGGCTCGATCTCGATCTGGTGGCTGTAGCCGAGGCTGAGCTGGAGCTTCTCGCCGACCTTCACCGCACGGTAGCCGACGCCGGTGATCTCGAGGCCCTTGCGGTACCCGTCGGTCACGCCGATCACCATGTTGTTGACGAGCGTCCGGGTCAGCCCGTGGAGCTGCTTGTGGGTCTTCTGCTCGGTCGGCCGGCTGACGACGATCGAGTCGTCCTCGCGGCGAACGGTCATGTCCGGGTGGAGCTCACGGGTGAGCTCGCCCTTCGGGCCCTTGACGGTGACCCGCCGGCCGTCGATCGTCACGTCGACGCCCGAGGGGACGGGAATGGGAAGGCGGCCGATCCGCGACATGGTTCGTCCGCCCTACCAGACGTACGCGAGGACTTCGCCGCCGAGCTGGGCCTTGCGGGCCTGCGCGCCGGTCATGATGCCCTGGCTCGTGCTGACGATGACGATGCCCAGGCCGCCGAGCACCCGCGGGATGTCGGTCTTGCGGGCGTAGACCCGCAGGCCGGGCTTGCTGATCCGCTTCAGCCCGGAGACGACCGGCACCTTGCCGTCGACGTACTTGAGGGTCAGGTGGAGGACGAGCGCCGGGCCGTCCTGCTCCTCGCGGACGTCGGCGATGAAGCCCTCGTCCTTCAGGATGCGGGCGATCTCGCGCTTCGTCCGCGACGCCGGCACGACCACCTCGGTGTGGCGCGCCCGGGACGCGTTCCGGACGCGCGTGAGCATGTCCGCGATCGGATCGGAGATGTTCATCGTGTCCCTACCAGCTCGACTTCGTGACGCCGGGCAGCTCGCCGAGGAGGGCCCGCTCGCGGAAGCAGATGCGACAGAGCGCGAAGCGCCGGATGTACGCCCGCGACCGGCCGCAGACGAAGCAGCGGTGGTACCCGCGCACCTCGAACTTCGGCGTGCGGGCTGCCTTGGCGATCAACGATTTCTTGGCCATCTGTGCTCCTCCCCGCGCCTACGAGGCGAAGGGCATGCCGAGGAGCTCGAGCAGGCGCTTCGACTCCTCGTCGGACTTCGCCGTCGTCACGATGCTGATCTCCAGCCCGCGGAGACGGTCCACCTTGTCGTATTCGATCTCGGGGAACGCGAGCTGCTCGCGCATCCCGAGGGAGAAGTTGCCGCGACCGTCGAACGACTTGCCGGGGATGCCCCGGAAGTCCCGGATCCGCGGCAGGGCGAGCGACGTCAGCCGATCGAGGAAGTCCCACATCCGCTCGCCGCGGAGGGTGACCTTCGCGCCGATCGTGTTGCCCGTCCGCAACCGGAACTGGGCGATCGAACGCTTCGCCTTCGTGACGATCGGCTTCTGTCCGGTGATCGCCGTGAGGTCGCCGAGTGCGGCGTCGAGGGCCTTCGCGTTCGTGAGGGCCTCGCCGAGACCGATGTTCACGACGATCTTGCTGAGTCGCGGCACCTGGTTCGGGTTGCGGTACTCGAACTGCTTCTGGAGCGCCGGCACGATCTCCGCCCGGTAGCGCTCGTGGAGGCGGCTGGTCACGACTTCACCTCCAGCTGCTCGCCGCAGTGGCGGCAGACCCGGACGCGGCGGCCGTTCTCGAGCACCTTGTGGGCGACCCGCGTGGGCCGGTCGCAGTGCGTGCACACGAGCATGACCTTGCCGATCGGCAGCGGCTGGGCGAGGTCGAGGATGCCGCCCTGCTGGACCTTCGGCATCCGATCGGTCGCCCCGGCCCGCTGGCGAGGTTTCGTGTGACGCTTGGCCACGTTGAGACCCTCGACGACGACCGAGGCCGTCGCGAGCGGCGACGTCCGGACGAGGCCCGAGCCGTACTTGGCGTGGGACTTCTTGAAGCCCTGCGGATCGCGGACGACGCGCTCGACCACGCCGCGCTTGCCGGCATCCTTGCCGACGAGGACGACGACGGTGTCGCCGGTCCGGATCTCCGGGACTTTCGTGGCGCGCGGGGGCGCCTGGCGGGCGGCCACTACAGCACCTCCGGGGCGAGCGACACGATCTTCATGTAGTTCCGATCGCGGAGCTCGCGGGCGACGGGCCCGAAGATCCGGGTCCCGCGGGGATTCCCCTGGTTGTTGATCAGGACGGCCGCGTTCTCGTCGAAGCGGATGTAGCTGCCGTCGGGCCGGCCGTACTCCTTGGCCGTCCGGACGATGACGGCCCGGACGACGTCGCCCTTCTTGACGGCGGCGTTCGGAATCGCCTGCTTGACGCTGGCGACGATCACGTCGCCGACGCCCGCCGACGTCTTGAGCGAGCGGCCCATGACCCTGATGCACTGGATCGACCGCGCGCCGGTGTTGTCGGCGACGCGCAGCCGGGATTGCGGCTGGATCAACGCTCGCCTCCCGCGGGGGCCTCGGGCTCGCCGGCCTCGGCCGGCTCCTCGGCTGCCTCGCCGGCCGGCTCGGTCCCGGCCTCGGTCGCAGCGGACTCAGCGCCCTCGGCCTCGGCGTGGTGGCGACCCGGGTGGGCGGCGGCGTGGATCGCCTCGGTCGTCGCCTCCTCCTCGGCGACGATGTCGCTCGGGCTCGTCTGGTCGCCGGCCCGGGCGACCACCTCGATGAGGCGCCACCGCTTCGTGGCCGAGAGCGGCCGCGACTCCTCGATGAGGACGGTGTCGCCGACCCGGGCGTCGTTGGACTCGTCGTGGGCCTTGAACTTGGTGGTCAGCCGGATCACCCGCTTGTAGAGCGGGTGGCGGGCCAGGCGCTCGACGGAGACGACGATCGTCTTGTCCATCTTGTCGCTGACGACCCGGCCGACCTTCGTCTTGCGCTTGGTCTGCACCTGGGGGCTTGCTCCTGTCATCGCGTGATCTCCCTCACGCCGTCCGGCCGAGCTTGCGCTCACGCTGGACGGTCAGGATCCGCGCGATCGTTCGACGCGTCTGCGGGATCGAGCTGTAGTCCTTGAGCTGGCGGGTCGAGAGCGCGAAGCGGGCCTGCCAGAGGTCCTGCTTGGCCTCCCGCAGCGCCTGCTCGAGCTCCGTGTCGGAGAGCGCCCGAACCTTATCGATGTCCATCGCTCGCCTCCGTCACGTTGTCGCGGACGACCAGCCGCGTTGCGACCGGCAGCTTGTGGCTGGCGAGGCGCATGGCCTCGACCGCCGAGGCGTGGTCGACGCCGGCCATCTCGAAGAGGATCCGGCCGGGCTTGACGACCGCGACCCAGTGGTCGGGAGCGCCCTTGCCCGAACCCATCCGGGTCTCGGCAGGCTTCTTGGTCGCCGGCTTGTCGGGGAAGATCCGGATCCAGATCTTGCCGCCGCGCTTGACCGAGCGGGTCATCGCCCGCCGGGCGGCCTCGATCTGGCGGCTCGTGATCCAGGCGGGTTCCTGGGTCGCGAGGCCGTATTCGCCGAAGGCGACCGTGTGGCCGCCCTTGGCCAGGCCGGACATCCGGCCGCGCATGACCTTGCGGTGCTTGACCCGTCGGGGCATCAGCATCGTCAGACTCCCCCGCCGACGGCCGCCTGGGCCTCGTTCGGTGCCGTCCGGATCGGGGCGATGTCGCCGCGATAGATCCAGACCTTGACGCCGATCCGGCCGTACGTCGTGTGGGCGTGAACCTGGCCGTAGCTGATGTCGGCACGAAGCGTGCCGAGCGGGATGCGACCTTCACGGTCCCACTCCCGGCGGCCCATCTCGGAGCCGCCGAGGCGCCCGGCGACCGCGATCCGGACGCCCTTCGCGCCGGCCTTCATCGAGCGCTGGATCGCCTGCTTCATCGCCTTCTTGAAGGCGATGCGGCGGGTCAGCTGCTGGGCGATGTTCATCGCGACGAGGTGGGCGTCGAGCTCGGGCTGGCGGATCTCCTTGATCTCGAGCTTGACCCGGCGCTTCGTGAGCGCCCCGATCTGCTGGCGGAGGACCTCGACGTTGGCCCCGCCCTTGCCGATCACGATGCCCGGCTTGGCGGTGTGGATCGTGACCGTGACGTGGTTGATGCCCCGCTCGATCTCGACCCCGGACACGCTCGCGTTGGCCAGCCGTCGCTCGACGAGCCGGCGGATCGAGATGTCCTCCTTGACGAGGTCGGTGTATTCCTTGTCGGCGTACCACTTCGCGGTCCAGGTGCGCGAGACACCCAGTCGGAAGCCGTACGGGTGGACCTTCCGTCCCATGTCAGGCCTCCTGATCCGCGACGACGATGGTGATGTGGGTCATGGGCTTGTGGATCGGGAACCAGCGTCCCTGGGCCCGCGGCCGGCCGCGCTTGATCGTCGGGCCCTCGTTCGCGTGGGCCTCGACGACGACGAGGTCGTCGACCGACAGGTTGTGGTTGTTCTCGGCGTTGGCCGTGGCGCTCCGGAGGACGCGCTCGATGTCCCGGGCGGCATGCTGTGGCATGAACCGGAGCAGCGCGGCGGCCTCATCCACCCGCCGGCCACGGATCGTGGCGGCGACGAGATTCGCCTTGCGGGTCGACCCGCGGATGTACTTGGCGGTAGCGGAAACGCGCACGGGACCGCAGCTCCTACTTCAACGCGGTCGACCGCTCGGTGTGTTTGCCGTGCCCGCGGTAGGTGCGGGTATGGGCGAACTCGCCGAGGCGGTGGCCGACCATGTTCTCGGTCACGTAGACCGGGACGTGTTTCTTGCCGTTGTAGACGGCGATCGTGTGGCCGATGAACGAGGGGAAGATGACGGACGCGCGGGACCAGGTCTTGACGACCTTCTTCTCGTTGCGCCGGTTCATCTCCTCGACCCGCCCCTGGAGGCGGAGCTCGATGAACGGCCCTTTCTTGATCGAACGGGACATGCTCTCCTACCTCCCCGCTACTTGCGATGGCGCGAACGGACGATCAGGCGTCCGGTCGTCTTCGACCGCCGGGTGCGGTAGCCCATCGCGGGCTTGCCCCATGGCGTCTTGGGCGGCATCCCCGTCGGGGACTTGCCCTCGCCACCGCCGTGCGGATGATCGCGTGGGTTCATGACGACGCCGCGGACCTCCGGTCGCCGCCCGAGGTGTCGAGCGCGGCCGGCCTTGCCGAGGTTCTGGTTCTCGTGATCGAGGTTGCCGACCTGGCCGATCGTGGCCATGCACCGGATGCTGACGCGGCGGACCTCGCCTGACGGCAGCCGGATCTGGGCCAGGTCGCCCTCCTTGGCGAGGAGCTGGGCGGCGGTCCCGGCCGATCGCACGATTTGGCCGCCCTTGCCCGGGATCAGCTCGATGTTGTGGATCGTCGTCCCGAGCGGGATTCGGGCGATCGGCAGGGCGTTGCCGACGCGGGCCTCGGCGTCCGGGCCGGCGACGACGACATCGCCGACCTTCAGCCCGTTCGGCAGCAGGATGTAGCGCTTCTCGCCGTCGCGATAGAACAGCAGGCCGATGCGGGCCGACCGGTTCGGGTCGTACTCGATCGTCGCGAGGCGGGCCGGGACGCCGATCTTGTCGCGCTTGAAGTCGATCCGCCGGTAGTGCTGCTTCTCGCCGCCGCCGCGGTGGCGGACGGTGAGGCGGCCGGCATTGTTGCGGCCGGATCCGCGGACCTGCTTCTCGAGCAGCGGCTTGTGCGGCTGGTCGGTCGTGATCTCCTCGAAGGTGGAGCGGGTCATCTGGCGGAGACCCGGCGAGGTGGCCTTGTACGAACGAAGCGGCATCTCAGACCCCCTCGAAGAACTCGATCTTCTGGCCGGGGGCCAGGGTGACGATCGCCTTGCGCCACGGCGTCGTGTAGCCGATGACGCGGCCGCGCCGCGTGCCGCGACGCTTCTCCTTGGCCTTCGTGGTCAGGACGTTGACGCTGACGACCGAGACCTTCTCCTTCTCGTAGAGCTCCTCGATCGCGGCCTTGATCTGGATCTTGTTGGCGTCGGGGTGAACGGCGAACGTGTACTTGCCGCGGCCCGATTCGTCGATCGACTTCTCGCTCACGACGGGCCGCAGGATGATCTCGGGGGCGGTCAGCGCGCTCACGCGTACACCTCCTCCATTCGGGCGAGGGCCGGCTGCTCGATGACGACGAGGTCGGCCTTGAGCAGGTCGACGACGTTCAGCGAGTCGGCCAGGATGACCTCGACGGTCGGCAGGTTGCGGGCCGACAGCTCGAGCGTCTCGTCCCGGCCGGGGGCGACGACGAGGACCCGGCCCTTGGCCTCGAGCGCGCCGAGGACGCCGACGAGCTCGCGCGTCCTGATCGCCTCGAGCCCGAAGGTGTCGATCACCTTGATCGCCTCGTCGCCGAGCTTCGCGGTCAGCGCGCCGCGCAGCGCGAGGCGCTTCATCTTCCGCGGGAGGCGCTGCTCGTAGGAGCGCGGGTGCGGGCCGAACACGACGCCGCCGCCCTTGTAGTGCGGCGCGCGGCGCGAGCCCTGGCGGGCCCGGCCGGTGCCCTTCTGGCGGTATGGCTTGGCGCCGCCACCGCGGACCTCGCCGCGGGTCTTGGTGTCGTGCGAGCCGATCCGCCGGCCGGCCAGCTGGGCCGTCACGACCTGGTGGAGCACGGCGGCGTTGACCGGCGCGGCGAAGAGCGCGTCGGCGAGCTCGACGCTGCCGAGCGACTTGCCGGTCCGATCGTAGAGGGTGGTCTGCGGCATCGTCAGGCCTTCTTCACGAGGATGAGTGCGCCACGAGCGCCCGGCAGGGATCCCTTGAGCAGCAGGAGGTTCCGATCGGGGTCGGTCCGGACGACGCGGAGCTTCTTGATCGTGGCCTGCTCGTCGCCCATGTGGCCGGCCATTCGCAGGCCGCGGTAGACGCGACCCGGCGTCGTGCCGGGGCCGATCGAGCCGGGCTCGCGGTGGTGGTCCGAGCCGTGCGACTTGGGGCCGCGCTTGAAGTGATGGCGCTTGATCTGGCCGCTGAAGCCCTTGCCCTTGGACACGCCGGTGACGTCCACCAGGTCGCCCTCCGCGAAGACGTCGCCGATCGCGAGCTTCTGGCCGATCTCGAAGTCGTCGACCGAATCGACGCGGAACTCGCGGAGCGTCGCGAGGGACTGGGCGTCCTTCGGCAGCTCCTTGAGCTGGCCCGCCTCGGGCCTGGTCAGCTTCTTGCGGGCCGGCTCGGTGCCGAGCTGGACGGCCGTGTAGCCGTCGCGCTCCTCGGTCCGCAGGCGGGTCACGGTATTCGGTTCGACGGCCAGGACGCTGACGGCGACCATCGTGCCGTCGTCCTGGAACACCTGGGTCACGCCGAGCTTGCGCCCGATCAAACCAATACTCATCACAGACCTCGGGCGGATCGCGTCGGCGGAGCTCCGCCTCCGACCTCGGTGAGCGTGTGCTGACTCATCGTCCTGGTCTTCATCACATCTTGATTTCGATGTCGACGCCCGCGGCAAGCGAGAGTCGCATCAGGGCGTCGACGGTCTTCGAGCTGGGGTCCAGGATGTCGACGAGCCGCTTGTGGGTGCGGATCTCGAACTGCTCCCGGCTGTCCTTGTCGATGAACGGCGACCGGAGGACGGTGAACTTCTCGATGCGCGTGGGCAGCGGCACCGGACCGACGACGTCCGCGCCGGTCCGCTGGGCGGTCTCGACGATCTGGGCCGCCGACTGATCGAGCAGCCGGTGGTCGTATGCCTTGAGGCGGATCCGGATCCGCTGCTTCGCCATCGGATCGCTACTCGACGATGCTGACGATGGCGCCGGCGCCGACGGTCCGGCCGCCCTCGCGGATGGCGAAGCGCTGGCCGACCTCGAGGGCGATCGGGGTGATGAGCTCGACGGTCATCTCGACGTTGTCGCCG
>DASTVH010000320.1:0-5441 GCA_035759195.1 Candidatus Limnocylindrales bacterium | reverse complement strand
CGGGCGGCCGCCGGTCGGATCGGCCCGTGACGACGGCCGCCCGGGCGTCGCCTCAGTGACCCCGCCGGTATGGAACATTTGCGATGACCGTGTGCTCTCGACCGAGCAGGGCCGCCCGCAGCCGTTTCGCCGACTGGTTGTAGAGGATGCGGTCCCACCAGTGGCGGGCGACATACTCGGGAAGGATCACGATCGTGACCGGCGTCGGACGATCGGGCGGCCAGGCGAGGTCGAGGACGTCGAGGTAGGCGGTGACCGGCCCGACGAGCGCCCGGTACGGTGACTCGACGATGACGAGCGGGATGCCCGGCAGCTGGCGGTCCCAGCGCTCCCGCAGCGCCTCGCCCTGCTCGTGGTCCTCGGTCACGAAGACCGCCCGGACGTCGCTCGCCAGCGTGCGCCCGAAGTTCACCGCCTGGACCACGGCCCGGTTGATCCCGTTCACGGGGACGACCACCCGCTGCTCACGGAGCGGGCCCTCGACCACGAGGTCCGGCCGGACGTGGAGCTCGCGCTCCTGGGCGTCGTACTGGTGGCGGATGAACGCCATCATGCCGACGAGGATCGGGATGAGGACGAGGACGAGGAGCGAGGCCGGCGCCTTCGCGACCGTCACGACGACCGCGACGACGCCGGTCAGGGCCGCCCCGAACGCGTTGATCGCGAGGCGCCGGGACCAGCCCGGGCCGCGCTCCCGGAGCCAGTGGCGAATCATCCCGCTCTGGCTGATCGTGAAGTCGATGAAGACGCCGACCGCGTAGAGGGGGATGAGCAGGTGGGTCTCGCCGCCGAAGAGGACGATCAGGCCGGCGGCGACCGTGGCCAGGATCATGATCCCCCACGAGAAGGCCAGTCGGTCGCCGCGGAACGAGAACTGGCGGGGGACGAAGCCGTCCTGGGCGAGGATCGCGAGCAGCCGGGGGAAGGCGTTGAAGCTCGTGTTCGCGGCGAGGAACAGCAGGAGGGCCGTGAAGGCCTGGAAGAGGAAGAACGGGATCGAGCCGGCGCCGTAGACGACCGCCGCGACCTGGCTGATCACCGTCTGCCTCGTCGGCTCCTCGACATGGGTGATGCCGAAGTTCACCGCCAGGAACGTGATCCCGATGAACAGCGTCCCGAGAAGGCCGGCCATGACCGCCAGCGTCGTCGCGGCATTCCGCGACTCGGGTGGCTGGAAGGCCGGGACCCCGGTCGCGATCGCCTCGGTCCCGGTCAGGGCAACGGCGCCGGCGGCGAACGCCCGGAGGATCAGCAGGACCGTCACCGCCTCGAGCGTCCCGCTCGTTCGCTCGACGTCCTCGGGCCCGTAGGCCGAGTGCTCGCCGAGGACGACGATGCGGAACGCGCCGATCGCGATCATCAGGAGCGCCGACACGACGAACAGGTAGGTCGGCAGGGCGAAGATGTTGCCCGCCTCGCGAATGCCGCGCAGGTTGCCGATCGTGATGAGGGCGATCGCACCGACGCCGATGAGGATCCGCTCGTCGAAGAGGGCCGGAAACGCCGAGACGATCTGCTCGACGGCCGACGAGGTGGACACCGCGACCGTCATCACGTAGTCGATGAGCAGGGCCGAGGCGGCGACGAGCGAAACGAGCCGGCCGAAGTTGCGCTTCGAGACCGAGTAGCTCCCGCCGCCGGTCGGGTAGGCGATGCAGATCTGGCGATAGCTGATCGCGACGACGATCAGCAGGACCGCGATCGCGATGCTGATGTGCAGCCCGAACGTCAGGGCGGCGACGCCGCCGAGCACGAGGACCCGCAGGATCTCCTCGGTCGCGTAGGCCGACGAGCTGATCGCATCCGAGCTGAAGATCGCCAGCGCCTTCTTCTTCGAAAGACGTTCGCCCAGCTCCTCCTCCGAGGCCAGCGGCCGCCCGATGAAGAGCGCCTTCACGCGGGCCCACGCCCGGCCGCCCGGCGTCGTCGGTGCGCTCGCCGCCTCCTTCGCCGTCAGCTGCCCGGGACCGCTCCAGCGGAAATAGGCGGCGTGGGGCCGCTCGACCCGGACCCGCCGATCGCCGAGCTTGCGCCCCTGGATGGGACGCCTGCCGCCGATCACAGCCCGTACGACAGTCGGTCGACGAGGCGGGTCGGCAGGCCGGCGTCGGTCATCGCCGATTGGACGGCCGCGACGTCGTACCTCGCTCGCTGCCAGGTGCAGCGGCGGGTCTCGGTGTCGAGGAGGAGATAGCTGGCGGTGACGATCCCGTCGCGGGGCTGCCCGACGCTGCCGGGATTGACGAGCGCCCGCCGCCCGTCGAGCCCGAAGCTCGAGTTCTCGCCGGGGGCGATCTGCTCGACGCGCCCGTCGACCTCGGCGAAGACCATCGGCAGATGGGTATGGCCGTAGAGGCCGAACCGTGTCGTCAGGAGGGCCAGGTTGGCCCGGGCGATCGGGACCGAGACGATGTACTCCCAGATCGGCTCGCGGGGGCTGCCGTGGACGAGGCTGAAGTCGGGCTCGCCGTGCCGTTCCGGCAGGGCGGCCAGCCAGTCGCGGGTCCGGTCCGAGATGCGGCGCCGGGTCCACTCCATCGCCCGCCGGGCGTCGGGATTGAACCACTCGATCTCGTCGCCGCCGACGGCGGCCGCGTCGTGGTTGCCGCGGACGCCGACCGCGCCGACCTCGCGGAGTCGCTCGACGACCCCGTCCGGCTCCGGCCCGTAGCCGACGACGTCGCCGAGGTGCCAGATCGCATCGACCGACCCGAGGGAGCCGATCACCGCATCGAGGGCCGCCAGGTTGGCGTGGATGTCCGACAGGACCGCGACACGCATCGCGGTCAGCCTACTCGCCGACGCGCGCCCGCGTGGGCTCGGCTCACCACGGTCGTCGTCGTCGCGCTCCGGGCGGCCGGGGGAAGCCGTCCGGGGTCCGGCCGATCTTCGTCACGACGACGAGACGGTGGCCCTCGAGCCCGCGAGCCTCGACGTCCCGGATCTCGAGTCGGCCGCCGCCCAGGGCGACCGCGGCCCGTTCCCCGGCGGCCAGCTCGCTCGCAGCCGGGTTCCGTTTCCAGGCAACGAGGCAACCGCCCGGGGCCAGGAGCGGGAAGGCCAGCTCGATCAGCTCGGCGAGCTCGGCAACCGCCCGGGCCGTCACCGCCGGCCAGCGCTCCCGCTCACCGGGCTCGCCGGCCGCCGCCTCGGCTCGACCCGGACGGACGGTGATCGGCTCCCCCAGCCCGGTCGCCGTGGCAACGACCGAGAGGAAGCGGGCCTTCTTTGCGATCGATTCGACGAGCATCACCCGGCGGGCGGGCAGTACGACCGCGATCGGCAGGCCGGGATAGCCGCCGCCGCTGCCGAGGTCGACGAAGGCCCCGATCCCACGCTCCCGAAGGATCGCGACCCCGCTCAGGCTGTCGACGATGTGGCGGACGGCGATCCCGGCCGGATCTCGGACGGCCGTGAGGTTGACCGCAGCGTTCCACGCCAGCAGCAGCCGGACGTGATCGGCCAGCTGCCTGCGGGCCGACTCCTCGACCACGAGTCCCAGCTCGGTCAGGCCGGCGTCGAGCGCCCGACCGTACGCGGCGGGCAACTCGGGAAGGCCCTCGACGCGCGTCGGGAGCGGTTCGCGCGGACGGTCCAGGCACTCCTCCTGTCGGTCGTGCCTCCGTGGGCCATCCGGGCTCCGCTCCCGGCGTCGTCGTACGTCGCACCGACGATCGGAGTTCGGTCTTCCGCGGCGTGTCCGGTTCGCGGCCGGGTCTCCCCGTGCCCCTCGCAGGCCTCGTTACCCGAGTGATCTCAGTGCGGATGCCGGACGTTAGCCGCCGGCCATCCGGCCGTCAACGGGGTTATCCACGAATCCACGGAGCGCCCGCGATGTTGTGGATAAACCGACCTCGTCGGCGGCCGTCATTGGGTCGGGTCCAGCCGCTCAGGCCGCCGGCGCAGGATCCTCGCTGCGGGAACGGGGCAGGGCCCGCAGCTGGCGGGTCCGCTTCTCCGAAACGGCTCGAGTCCGGCCGGCGGTCCGCAGGACTGCCGCCTCGTCGAGACGCAGAATCTCGTCCGCGAGCGCCCGGCGGAGGCCGTCGCGAACCTGGTCCGGATCGACGGCCGCCGGGCCGGGCAGGACGAGGACGAACGCCGAACCCGCGCCGGGGCGCGAAGCGACGTCGAGGTCGCCGTCCATGCGCCGGGCGAGGTCACGGGCGATCGGCAGGCCGAGGCCGGTCCCGGTGACGCGCTCGTGGTCGGCCAGGCGATGGAAGCGTTCGAAGATCCGGTTGCGGTCCTCCGGTGCGATCCCGGGCCCGTCGTCGCGAACGGCGATGACCGCGACCGGGCCGTCGAACCGGCCGACGATCTCGACCGTCCCGCCGCGCGGCGTGAACTTGAGGGCGTTGCCGGCCAGGTTTGTCAGGATCTGCTCGACCCGCCGCCGGTCCGCCGTCGCCGAGCGGAGGCGCGGCGGCAGCGTCGTCGTCAGACGCGAGCCCCGTTCGAGGGCGATCGGCATCAGGCCGGTCGCGACCTGTGAGGCGGCCTCGGCCACCGAGAACGGGGCGATGTCGAGGGCGACCGTGCCCGACTCGAGGCGCGCCAGCTCCAGCAGGTCGCCGACGAGATCGGCCATCGAATCGACGATGTCCCGGCTGCGCTCGAGGAAGTCGTGCTCGACCTCCGGATCGTCGACGCGGCCCGCGAGGATCAGCTCGAGGTAGCCGCGCAGGCCGGTCAGCGGCGTCCGCAGCTCATGGGCCACCGTCGAGACGAACCGCGTCCGCTCGGCCTCGCTGGCCCGCAGGGCGGTCAGCTCGCGCTGCGTCGCGAGCTGCTCGGTCACGAGAGCGAGCGCCACGGCGGCATGCCGTGCCAGCTCGGGGGAGAGGGACTCGCGGAGTCGACCGGCGGCCGCCTCGTCGTCAAACTCGAATCCGAGGAAGACCGAGCCGGCGCTCGGGATCGGCAGGAGCGCGTAGCGCCGACCGACGCCTTCGCCGTCCGGCAGCGCCTGCGGCCGGCGGCGCGAGCCCGACCGAACGGCGGCGCGGGCCACGATCGAAACCGGGGCCCGGCCGGCCGCCGCGCGCTCGGCACGGGATCGGCCGGCGGACGCGTCGAGCCAGGCTGCCAGGGCCTCCGCTTCGGCGGGATCCTCGCCGGGGTCGACCGATACTGCAGCGCGCCGCTCGGAGCCGTCTGCGAGGACCGCCGCGCGGCGGGCGCCGGCGATGCCGGCCAGCAGGTCGAGCAGCCCGGCCAGGCGTTCCTCGGCGGATCCGCTGCCGGCGAGGACGTCGAGCGCCCGGGCGAGCAGGACCCGCTCCTCGTGGGTTCGTCGATCCTCGGCCCGCCGGAACGTCGCCCGCCGCTCGCGGAACGGCGGCGGCGGGGCAACCGATGGCGGCCGGACCGGCGGCCGGGTCGGGGAGTGTTCGGTCATGTGGTCCCTGTCTGGGCTCCGTCCGGGGTGGAGCCGTGGT
>DASTVH010000319.1:0-12370 GCA_035759195.1 Candidatus Limnocylindrales bacterium | reverse complement strand
ACCGCTCCCCACGCCCCTGACGCCGCCGCCGACGCCACGGACGCCGCCGCGGACGGCCCGCCCGACGAGCGGCTGGAGTCGTCGTCGTGACCGGCCCCGGGTCCCAGGGGCCGGCCGGCGAGGACCGGGAGGACCGGGAGGACCTCGGGAATTCCGAAGACCCCGGGCTCGGCGACGCCTCGCTCGACCTCGACACGCCGCCCGCCGAGCTCACCGAGGCCCAGCTCGAGGCGCTCCTCTTCGTCGCCGAGCGGCCGCTGGGGCGCCGCGAGATCGCCGCTCTCGCCGGCGTGGACCGGACGACCGTCGACGCTCGGCTCGGCGACCTCGAGGTCTCGCTCGCCGGCCGGGGGATCCGGCTCCTCGCCGACGGGGAACGCGTCGAGCTGGCGACGTCGCCCGAGGCCGGCGCGCTCATCGCCCGCTACATCGGCACCGACGCGATCCGCCTGTCGCCCGCGTCGCTCGAGACGCTCGCGATCGTCGCGTACCGCCAGCCGGTCACGAAGGCGGCCGTCGAACGGATCCGCGGCGTCGACTCCGACTACACGATTCGGTCGCTCGTCCACCGCCGGCTCGTCGTCGAGCTCGGTCGCTCGGACGCACCCGGCCGGCCGTTCCTCTATGGCACCGGGTTCGAGTTCCTCGAGCGGTTCGGGCTCACGTCGCTCGAGGAGCTGCCGCCGCTCGACGGCGACGTCGCGGCCCGCCTGGCCGAGGAGGGCGGGGAAGGCGTCCAGCTGGGGCTCGACGAGGCGGCCGCCGGTGACGGCCCGGTCGATGCGCCGTCGTCGATGAACGGAGCGGGCGGCTGATGCCTCCCGAGCGCCTCCAGAAAGTCCTTGCCTCCGCCGGCGTCGCGAGCCGAAGGGCCAGCGAGGCGCTCATCGCTGCCGGCCGGGTCACGGTCGATGGGCGACGAGCGACGATCGGCCAGCAGGTCGATCCCGACCGGGCGCTCATCGAGGTCGACGGCCTGCCGATCGGGTCGGCCGCGCGGACGACCTACCTGCTGCTCCACAAACCGGCCGGCGTGACCTCGACGACCGCGGACCGCCACGCGGCGACGACGGTCCTCGACCTGCTTCCGACCGCGCTCGTGCCCGACGGCGCCCGGCTCTACCCGGTCGGGCGGCTGGACCAGGAGTCCGAGGGCCTGTTGATCCTCACGAACGACGGCGCCTGGTCCGAGCGGGTGCTTCACCCGCGCTACGGCGTCGAGCGGGAGTACGCGATCGGGCTGGCATACGAGCTCGGCGCCGAGCAGCGGCGGGCGCTCGAGGCGGGGATCGACCTCGACGAGGGCCGGGCCGACCTGTTCAACCTCCGCCCGATGGCCGAGGAGGAGGTCGACCGGCTGCGCCGGCTCCTCGACCCGCCGGCGCCGCCGCTCGTCTGGTACCGGGCCGTGCTGCGGCAGGGCTGGAAGCGGCAGCTGCGGCGGATGTTCGCGGCGGTCGGCGCGCCGATCGAGCGCCTGGTCCGCATCCGGATCGGGCCGGTCCGGATCGACGGCCTGGCCAGCGGCCGGACGCGATCGCTCAAGGCGCCCGAGGTCCGCGGCCTGGCCGCGGGCGGCGGCCGTTCGCGAGATGCCGGCCGGGCCGCGGCGACGCGCGGCCAGGGGTCCGCGACGGGCGGCCGCGGCCGCCGGCCGTCGACGAGCGCGACCTGACGGGTCGCCCGCCCGGACGCGCGGCTATGCTCCCCGAGTGACCGATTCCGCCCGCCCTCAGCTCGTCGTCGCCATCGACGGCCCGGCCTCGTCGGGCAAGAGCAGCGTCGGTGCGGCCGCCGCCCTCGAGCTCGGCTATCGCTTCTGCGACACCGGCCTGCTGTACCGAGCGGCGACCTGGCTCGCGCTCCGGCGCGGCGTCCCGGCCGACGGCGATCCGGACGCGCTCGTTGCGCTCGTGCCCGAGATCGAGCTCGCTCCCGACGGGGACGGCCGCCTCGCCCACGTGACCGTGGACGGCGCGGACGTCACCGAGGAGGTCCACACGCCGGCCGTCGACGAGGCGGTCTCGGCGGTCTCCCGCGTGCCGGAGCTGCGAGCCGCGCTCCTGGAGCGCCAGCGGGTGCTCGCCGCTCAGCCCGGCGGGATCGTCATGGCCGGTCGCGACATCGGAACGGTCGTGCTGCCCGACGCCGACCTGAAGATCTTCCTCGACGCCTCGGTCGAGGAGCGGGCCCGCCGGCGCGCCGAGGAGCGCGGCTTCGAACCCGGCAGCCAGGAAGCGCGGTACATCCTGGCCCAGCTCCGGCGGCGGGACGATCTCGATCGGAACCGGCCCGTGGCGCCGCTTCGGCCGGCCGAGGACGCCGTCCATATCGTCACCGACGGCAACCGCTTCGAGGACACCGTCGCCGCCGTCGTGGCGACGATCCGCGCGGCCGAGGAACGGGCCGCGGTCGCCGCGGCCGGCCGCCGATGACGAGCGGGGCAGGCCGCCCGGCGCGGCCCTCGGCCAAGCCGGCGATCGACGAGGCGGAGTTGCTCGCCGGCCACCTCACACCGCTCATCAACGTCGTGGCGTTCGGCGCCCGGGTGATCGCGCGCTGCGTGACCCGCGTCAGGATCGAGGGAGCGATCGCCGAGATTCCCCGCGCCGGGCCGGTCATCCTCGCCTCGAACCACGTGTCGAACGCCGACCCGGTGATCGTCGGGGCGTGGCTCACGCCGGCCCTCGGGCGGCGGATCCACTGGCTCGGCAAGCGCGAGATGTTCGACTGGCCGATCGTCGGCTGGATGGCCCGCAACGGCGGCGTCGTGCCGGTCGACCGGGCGGCGGCCGACGCCGAGGCGTTCCGGATGGCCCGTCGGGTGCTCGACGACGGACACGTGCTCATGGTCTTCCCGGAGGGCACGCGGAGCGCCGACGGGACGCTCCAGAAGCCGAAGGACGGCTTGGCGATGCTCGCCCTGCGGACGGGCGCGACGATCGTCCCGATCGGCGTGTCCGATTCGGATCGGGTCTGGCCCCGCGGTCAGAAGCTCCCGAGGCCGGGCGGGCGGATCACGATGCGGGTGGGCCGCCCGTTCCGGCTCTTGGACGAGCTGCCGCCCGACCTCGACCGCAAGGCCGCCAAGCCTGCTGCGACGGACATCATCATGCGCCGGATCGCCGAGCTCCTCCCCGAGCGCCAGCGCGGGCCGTACGCGTAGCCTCGCGCGCCGCCTCCCGAACCGGAGTACGCCGTACGTTCCTGAGGGAGCACCAGCGGCCCGATCGCAGGTCGGCCCAGGGCCGGGTCGCCGGGTCCAACAGGGCCCTCATGCGATACTTGACCCGTCATGGGAACCGTCGAATCGATCACGATCGCGAAGCGCACAGGCTTCTGCTACGGCGTGCGCGAAGCGATCGACAAGGCCAAGGAGGCGTCGGCCGCCGGCAAGGCGACCCATACGCTCGGCCAGGTCGTCCACAACGAGGGCGTGATCGCCGACCTCGAGCGGCTGGGGATCGAGACCGTCGACACGCTCGACGACGTCGACCACGGAGCGGCAGTCGTCATCCGGGCCCACGGCGTCCGGCCCGACGTGATGGAGCGAGCGAACCAGCGCGGCCTCGAGGTGATCGACGGGACCTGCACCTGGGTCATCCAGGAGCACAAGGAGCTCGCGAGGCTCGTCGAGGAGGGCTATACGATCGTCCTCCTCGGCACGCCGAACCACGCCGAGGTCGTCGGCATGCTCGGCTTCGCGCCGGACGCAATCGTCGTCGACGAAGAGGACGAGTGGGAGCAGAAGATCCCGCGGAAGAAGCGGATGGCGCTCATCAGCCAGTCGACCCAGCCGCCGTGGAAGTTCGAGAAGCTGGCCGCGTTCATGGTCGGGCGCAGCCACGAGCTCAAGATCGTGAACACGGTCTGCCCCGTGACGATCCGCCGCCAGGAGGACACCGTCGAGGCGGCCCGCGGCGTCGACCTGATGGTCGTCGTCGGCGGGCGGTCGAGCGCCAACACGAAGGAGTTGACGCGTCTCGTCGGGATCGCCGGCAAGCCCGCGATCCAGATCGAGGGCGCGAGCGACCTCATCGACCCCGCAGTCTTCGACGGCAAGCGGATCGTCGGGATCACCGGCGGAACGTCGACCCCCATCGAGGACCTCCGCGACGTCGCCCGCCGCGTCCTCGAGATCGGCGGCACGCCAGAGGTCGCCGCCCGCGCCGACGAGCTCGCCCGCGAGGCCCTCGCCGGCGCCGCCACGCCTGCCGGTCGGACGACATCCCTGCCGACGTTCGTGCACGTCCCGACCGCGGAGTCCGCCGCCAAGACGTCCGGCGCGGCCTGAGCAACGGTGGCCTCCCAGCGCCTCGCCGGCCTGCCGGTTGTCGCGATCGTCGGCCGAATCCTCGGACCGATGGCTAGCAGGGGCGTCGCCTCGGTCCTCGGAGGGCTGGTCGCTACTCCGCTGATCGACCGTGATCCGCGATGACCACCGGCAAGGGACTTCCGATCGTCGCGATCGTCGGCCGTCCGAATGTCGGTAAGTCCACCCTATTCAACCGGATCGTCGGGCGGCGCCAGGCGATCGTCGAGGACCGGGCCAGGACGACCCGCGACCGGATGTACGGCGACGCGGAGTGGAACGGCCGCCGGTTCATCATCGTCGACACCGGCGGGCTCGAGGTCGACCCGGCCGACCCGATCGAGCTCAAGGTCCAGGAGCAGGCCCGCCTCGCGATCGGCGAGGCCGACGTGATCCTCTTCCTCGTCGATGCGGTCGCCGGTCTGACGCCCGCCGACCAGGAGGCGGCCGAGCTCCTCCGGCGCACCCCGAAGCCCGTCATCCTCGCGGTCAACAAGACCGACAACACCCAGCGCGAGGCCGACGCCGCCGAGTTCTACGCCCTCGGCTGGGAGGAGACCTACCCGATCTCCGCGTCGCACGGCCGGGGCAGCGGCGACCTGCTCGACGCGATCGTCTGGGCGCTCCCGCCGGAGACCGAGGAGGAGCGAGCCCGCAAGGAGCGCGAGGCGGAAGCCGACGCCTGGGCCCGCGAGGTCGCGTCGGGCCGGCTCGAGCCGTTCGTCGTCGAAGGGGAGGAGGCCGACGAGGAGGACGGGGCAGGGGAGGCCCCCGACGACGAGTCGGCCGCGATCGCTGCCCGCTGGGACGCCGAGATCGCCGCCTCGAGCGACGACGCGCCGGCGGCGATCGCCTTCGTCGGCCGGCCCAACGTCGGCAAGTCCTCGCTCCTCAACGCGCTCCTCGGCGAGGACCGGGCGATCGTGTCGGAGGTGCCGGGGACGACCCGCGACGCGATCGACACGACGCTCGCCTGGGGCCGGAGCGAGATCGTCCTCATCGACACCGCCGGGATCCGCCGGCGGGGCAAGGTCGCCTCGGGGCCCGCGGCCGAACGCTTCTCGACGCTCCGCTCGCTCAAGGCGATCGGCCGGGCCGACGTGGCCGTGCTCGTCATCGACGCCGTGGAAGGCCTCACCGCGCAGGACGCCCACGTCGCCGGTTACGTCGTCGAGGAGGGCAAGGGCCTCGTCCTGGCGGTCAACAAGTGGGACCTCGTCGCCGACAAGTCGGATCGGACGTTCGACCAGTACGTGGAGTGGATCCACAACGAGGTGCCGTTCCTCGACTTCGCCCCGCTCGTGTCGATCAGCGCGAAGACGGGACAGCGCGTCGGTCGCGTGCTCGAGATGGCGATCGACATCTGGGGCGAGCGCCGCAAGCGCATCCCGACCGCCGAGCTCAACCGGGTCCTGCGGGCCGCCACCGAACGCCAGGTGCCGCCGATCGTCAAGGGCCGCCGGCCGAAGATCTTCTACGGCACGCAGGCCGCCGTCGCGCCGCCGACGTTCGTCTTCTTCGCCAACGACGCGGCCTCGATCCACTTCAGCTACCGGCGCTATCTCGAGAACCGGCTGCGCGGCGAGTTCGGATTCCATGGGACGCCGATCAAGCTGATCTTCCGGGACCGCGCGTCGGTGCGATTGCCGCGGCGTCGGTCGACGGCTCCGGGGAAGGGCGCCGGCAGGTCGCCGGCGCGGGGTTCGGCAGCGGGCCCGCGGCGGGCTGCGACGGGCGGGCGTCGCCCGAAGCGTTGAGGCGGGTCTGCCGCCCGAGCGTCACGCCGGACCGCCGGCTTGACGAACCGCGGTCGCCGCGGCCTATCCTCCCGGCATCCCCAACCCGCTGAGAGAGACGTGTCCTACTCCCCACCCGATGCGCCGACGTTCATCTCGCGCATCGCGGCGAGTCCCTGCTGCGCCGCGGTCACGCTTCCCGAACACGTCGAGCCTGCCCTGGCCAGCGGCACGCCGGTCGTCTTCGTCCTGCGCGGCAACGGCCTGACCCTCGCCCCGCTCGTGCGCCGGATCCACGACGCGGGCAAGCTCGCGGCCGTGCACATCGACCTCGTCCGCGGCCTCCGGGCCGACCGGGCGAGCGTCGGCTGGCTCGCGGCGAGCGGCGTCGACGCGGTCATCAGCTCGCACGGCCAGCTCATGGCCCCGATCCGCCACGAGGGCATGACCGCGATCCACCGCCTGCTGCTCGTCCGGCGCGGCCAGCTCGACTCGGCCCTCACGGCCATCGGGCGTTCGGCGCCGAACATCGTGGAGGTCCTGCCGGGCGTAATCCTGCCGAGCGTCGCCGGCCTCCTCCCGAACTTCGGCGTCCCCGTCCTCGCCGGCGGCTTCATCCGGACGGCCGCCGAGGCGGCAGCCGCGCAGGCCGCCGGGGCACTCGGCGTGACGACGAGCTCCCGCGATTTGTGGACGACCGATGTGGACTGAGAGCGGGCCGGTCCACCTCCCGGGTGTCCTCATCGCCGGGGACGGCCGCCACCCCGTCGTGCCGCCCGCCGGGATCGACGGCGGCGTCCTCGTTCGCGACACGGAGCTCGCCGCGCTCGTCCACCTCGCCGGCAACGACCGCCGGCCCGAGGCGGTCGATCTCGACAGCGTCGCCGGTCTCGGCTCCGACGAGGCGGCCGTCGACTTCGTGACCGATCGGCTCGGGATCCGGATCGTGCTCAGCCGCCGTCCGCAACTCGCGGCCCGCGCCGCGGAGCGCGGGCACCTCGGGCTCGTCCACATCTTCGCCTACGACTCGACGGGCATGAATCGTTCGCTCGAGACGCACCCCCACGTCCCGAACGTCGGCAGCGTCGTGTCGCCCGGGCTCGTGATCGTCCACCTGCGGCCGGAGGAGGTCGCCGGCATGCCCCAGCCGGTCGTCGCGTACGGCTTCATCGACTCGGTCGAGGATGCCGCCGTGTGCCGCCGCCTCGCCCAGTCCATCGTGGTCCGCCCCGGCGTCGCGGCCCGCATCGCCGCCGTCGAGGAGCACTGACCGAGACACTGGGGCCGGCATTCCCGGCATCGGCTCGCAACGGTGCCGAAGACTCTTGACAAGGGTGATTGGCGCGCAGTACAAGTTGAAACGCCCTCACTCGGGACACTGATTCGACAAGTCCCGCTTCGGCAGGCGTGCCGAGGCGCGGACTTTTTTGTTGCGTTCGGTCGCTTCCGAGTGGGACGCGGAGGGGCCGCGACAGGTCGTCGCCGGCCGGTAGGGAAGGAGAGGAACATGGTTGAGAAGTTCCTGGCGGAGGTCCTCGGCACGGGAGCCCTGATCCTCCTGGGCGACGGCGTCGTGGCCGGCGTGCTGCTCGCCAAGTCGAAGGCCCAGAACTCCGGCTGGATCGTCATCACGATGGCGTGGGCCTTCGCCGTCTTCACCGGCGTCGTCATCGCCGGCCCAATCAGCGGTGCCCACCTGAACCCGGCCGTCACCCTCGGGCTCGCCGTCAACGGCGCCACGCCGTGGGAAGAAGTCCCCGTCTACTTCGCCGGCGAGATGCTCGGGGCGTTCATCGGCGCGGTCCTCGTCTTCCTCCACTACTACCCGCACTGGGCGGAGACCGAAGACGCGAACCTCAAGCTCGCCGTGTTCAGCACCGGCCCGGCGATCCGCAGCACGACCTGGAACTTCGTGAGCGAGGTGATCGGGACGTTCGTCCTCGTCTTCACGATCTTCGCGTTCGCCAACAACACCGGCCCGGCCGAAGGCCTCGCCTCGCTCGGCGCCCTTCCGGTCGCCTTCCTGGTCCTCGTGATCGGTCTCGCCCTCGGCGGGACGACCGGTTACGCGATCAACCCGGCCCGCGACCTGGGGCCGCGGATCGCCCACTTCCTGCTCCCGATCCCGGGCAAGCGGGATTCGGATTGGTCGTACTCCTGGATCCCGGTCGTCGGCCCGCTCGTCGGCGGCGCCCTCGCGGCCATCGTCTACCAGCTGACCTTCACGAACTTCATGCTCTAGGTCTTCCGCGTCCCGGGTCGCCGCCGGTCCGAACAGGGCCGGCGGCGAACCGTGGCTCATTGGCGGTCGTAGCGGTTCAAGAGAGAGGAGCGTGCTCATGGCGAGTTATGTCGGAGCCCTCGACCAGGGGACGACCAGCACCCGCTTCATGGTCTTCGACCACAGCGGCCAGGTCGTCGCGATCCACCAGAAGGAGCACGAGCAGATCTATCCCAAACCCGGCTGGGTCGAGCACGATCCGGCCGAGATCTGGGCCCGCAGCCAGGAGGTCATCCGGGGCGCCCTCGACAAGGCGAACCTGACGGCGTCCGATCTCGCCGCGGTCGGCATCACGAACCAGCGCGAGACGACGGTCGTCTGGGACAAGACGACCGGCAAGGCGGTCTACAACGCGATCGTCTGGCAGGACACCCGGACCGACCAGATCATCAACGAGTTCGCCCGCGACGGCGGCCAGGATCGCCTCCGGGCGAAGGTCGGCCTGCCGCTCGCGACCTACTTCTCGGGCCCCAAGGTCAAGTGGATCCTCGACAACGTCGAGGGCGCCCGGGCCAAGGCCGACGCCGGGGACCTGCTTTTCGGCAACATCGACACCTGGTGCATCTGGAACCTGACCGGCGGCGTCAACGGCGGCGTCCACGTGACCGACGTCAGCAACGCCAGCCGGACGATGCTGATGAACCTCGAGACCCTCGACTGGGATCCCGAGATCCTCAGCCTCATGGGCATCCCGCGCTCGATGCTCCCGGCGATCAAGGCCTCGTCCGAGGTCTACGGGACGGCCGTCGGCGATCTCGCCGGCATCCCCGTCGCGGGCGACCTGGGCGACCAGCAGGCGGCCCTCTTCGGCCAGACGTGTTTCTCGCCCGGCGAGGCGAAGAACACCTACGGCACGGGCTGCTTCATGCTCCTCAACACCGGCACGAAGGTCGTGCCGTCGAAGAGCGGCCTGCTGACCACGCTCGGCTACAAGATCGGCGACCAGCCGGCGGTCTATGCCCTCGAGGGCTCGATCGCGATCACCGGCGCGCTCGTCCAGTGGCTCCGCGACAACCTCGGGATGATCACCCGCTCGGAGGAGGTCGAGGCGCTGGCCGGCACCGTCGAGGACAACGGCGGCGTCTATTTCGTGCCCGCGTTCTCGGGCCTGTTCGCACCGTACTGGCGGAGCGAGGCCCGCGGCGTCATCGCCGGCCTGACCCGCTACGTCAACAAGGGCCACATCGCCCGCGCCGTCCTCGAGGCGACCGCCTGGCAGACGCGCGAGGTGCTCGACGCCATGAACGCCGACTCCGGGGTCGATCTGACGGCCCTCAAGGTCGACGGCGGCATGGTCTACAACGAGCTGCTCATGCAGTTCCAGTCCGACGTCCTGGGCGTCCCGGTCATCCGGCCGAAGGTCGCCGAGACGACGGCCCTCGGCGCCGCCTATGCGGCCGGCCTCGCGGTCGGCTTCTGGTCGGCGGTCGAGGACCTTCGCGCCAACTGGGCGAAGGACAAGGAGTGGCAGCCCAAGATGGATCCCGCCGAGCGGGAGAAGGAGTACAAGCTCTGGAAGAAGGCCGTGACCCGGACGTTCGACTGGGTCGAGGCCGAGGAGCGGGAGCCCGTGCCGGCCTGACCGGCCCGACGACCACTCGACCATGGCGGCGTGAGGATTCCTCACGCCGCCATACACTTTCCCGAACATGTCCCTGACGACCGACGTCCTGATCATCGGCGGAGGAGCGACCGGGGCGGGTCTCGCCCGGGACCTGGCCCGCCGCGGCGTGCGCTGCATCCTCGTCGACAAGGGGGACCTTGGCACCGGGACGACCGGCCGCTACCACGGCCTGCTCCACTCCGGCGGCCGCTACGTGGCCAAGGATCCGATCGCCGCCCGCGAGTGCATCGACGAGAACGTCATCGTCCGTCGGATCGCGCCGGCCTGCGTCGAGGACACCGGCGGCTACTTCGTTGCGACGCCGGACGACCCCGAGGACTACGTCGAGGCGTTCCCGGCCGCCTGTGCGGCCGCGCGGGTTCCGGCCGAGGAAGTGCCGGTCGCCGACCTCTTCGCCCGCGAGCCGGCCCTCAACCGCGCCATCCGGACGGCCTACCGGGTGCCCGACGCCTCGCTCGAGCCGTGGCAGCTCATCGACGGCAACGTGACCGACGCCCGCTCGCGTGGTGCCGTGGTCCTGCCGTATCACCAGGCAGTGGCGATGCAGCGCTCGGGCGGCTGGATCATCGGCGTCGACGTGGCCGACGTCCGGAGCGGCACGGTGTCGCGGGTCGTGCCCCGCGTCGTCGTTTCGGCGGCCGGGGCATGGGCCGGGCGGGTCGCCGGGCTCGCCGGGGCGCCGCTCGCGATGTCGCCCGGCAAGGGAACGATGCTGATCTTCAACCAGCGGATGACCGACACGGTCGTCAACCGCCTCCACCGCCCCGGCGACGGCGACATCATGGTCCCCGTCCACTCGGTGGCGATCCTCGGCACGACCGAGATGGAGGTCCCCGATCCCGACCGTTACGGCATCGGCCGCGAGGAGATCGCCCTCCTTATGGACGAGGGCGAGAAGCTCTTCCCCGACCTGCGCCGGATGCGCCTGCTCCGCGCCTATGCCGGCGTCCGGCCGCTCTACTCGGAGGAGCCGGCCGGGGCCGAGGACGGGCGGGCGATCTCGCGGGCCCACGTCGTCATCGATCACGGCCGCCGCGACGGCATCGACAACTTCGTCTCGATCGTGGGCGGCAAGGTGACGACGTACCGGCTCATGGCCGAACAGACCGCCGACGAGGTGTGCCGCAAGCTCGGGGTGAGTGCGCCGTGCACGACCGCCGACGAGGTCCTGCCCGGCCAGGGCGACGGTTCCCATTACTGGCTCGGCCACCGCCTCGCGGACCACGAGGACGAGGGCGGCGGCGACGCAGAGCTGATCTGCGAGTGCGAGATGCTCACCCGCTCCCACCTCGAGGCGTTCCTCGACGAGCGCTGGCCGTGCAGCCTGGACGACGTCCGGCGCGGGACCCGCCTCGGGATGGGGCCGTGTCAGGGCGGGTTCTGCACGTTCCGCGCCGCGGGACTCGTCGCCGAGCGTGTCGCCGCGGGGGCCGGAGCGGCGCCTGCGACCGGAATCGCCGCTGGTGACGGCACCGGGGCGGCGGCGACCGCGGCGATCGCCGACCGGGCGCTCCTCGACTTCCTCGCCGAGCGCCACCGCGGCACGCGCCCGATCGCCTGGGGCCGCCAGCTCCAGGAGTTGTGGTTCACGACCGGCCTGTACCAGGGCGTCCTCGGCAGTCGCAGCCTGGCCGGGCTCGTCGATGGCGCGACGCCCGCGGGGGCAGCGGCGGCCGCGCTCGTCGCCGACCCGTCGAATGCCGCGGTGGAGCCGGTCGCGGTGGACCCCGCTCCGCCGGAGGCGGATCATGCCGTCCGTTGACGTCGTCGTCGTCGGTGCCGGCCTGTCGGGGCTGGTGGCCGCGATCGAGCTGGCCGGTCGCGGCGCCCGGGTCGAGGTGATCGCCCGCGGCCACGCCGCGACCCACTGGACCGCCGGCGGCTTCGACGTCGCCGCACCGGACCGGGCCGAAACCTCGGCCGAAGGGCTCGAGGTGCTCGCCGCGCGTCCGGGCCACCCCTACGCCGTCCTGGCTGATTCGGCGCCGCCGGCACTTGCCGGCCTCCGTGCGACCCTCGCCGAGGAGGGCCTCTCGTTCGACGGCTCGCTCGAGGATCCGCTCCGGCCGGTCCCGACCGCGATCGGCGGTACGCGGCGGGTCGCGATCCTGCCAGACGGGCAGGCCGCGGCACTCGCACCCTGGCAGGCCAACGAGCGCCTCGTGATCTGCGGACCCGCGGGATTCAAGGACTTCTGGCCGGCCGCGGTGGCCGCCAGCCTGGGCCGCGCCGCAGTCTGGGGAACGCCAGGCGAGGCCGGCGGAACCCCGGACCGCGTCGACGCCGTCGTGGTCGAGCTGCCGGGGCTCGACGATCGGCGCAACCTGAACGCTCTCGACCTCGCCCGCTTCTTCGACGATCCGGCGTGGCGGCGCGAGGCGCTCGGGCGGATCGCCGGCGCGGCCGCGCCGATCGCC
>DASTVH010000318.1:0-2216 GCA_035759195.1 Candidatus Limnocylindrales bacterium | reverse complement strand
AGGAAGACCGACGGCTCGATCGAGGTGCCGCTGTCGGCGAAGCCCTTCGCGTCGAACGGCTGCGGGGCGAGGAAGCCGAGGACCGCGTCGCGCAGCCGGTAGTTCATCGTCGTGTCCAGCCGGTCGCCGCGGATCATTCGCAGCAGCGTCGTGTCCTTCTGCCAGGTCTCGGAGATCGTGAGCGCCTCCGGGTCGAGCGTCTTGACGACGTCGCGGAACGTCTCCCAGTAGCCGTTCGGGAACGAGGCGTCGCCCGACACGTCGAGCCGCCATCCGCTCGCACCGGCCTCGAGCCAGCGCTTCGTGATGCTGTCGTCGGCGGTGAGGAAGTACTCCTGGACCTCGCCGAGGCTCTTCTCGAGGACCGGGATGCTGTCGAACCCGAACCAGCTCTCGTAGCGGGCGCCGCCCGCGACGCCGGTGCTGCCGACGCAGGGTCCGGCGCCGGCCGCGACGTCGGTGAAGCGGAACCAGTCGCGATACGGGGAGGCGGCCGATTCGCAGGCGCCGACCGTCGGGTAGTGGCCGTAGCGGTCGAACAGCGGACTGTCCGACGACATGTGGTTGAAGACGCCGTCGAGGATGATCCGGATGCCGAGCCGGTCGGCGTGCTTGACGAGGTTCTCCCAGTCCTTCTGGGTCCCGAAGTAGGGATCGATCCGGGTGTAGTCCTGGGTGTCGTAGGAATGGTTCGAGCCGGCGTCGAAGACCGGGTTGAAGTAGATCGCGCTCACGCCGAGCGAGGCCAGGTACTCGAGCTGCTGGTCGACGCCCCGCAGGTCGCCTCCCATGTAGTCGCGACCACGCGGCTGCTCGCGGCCGCCGGCGGTCGGGTCGAAGCGCTGGGGGCAGGCCGCGTCGGGCACCGCGTAGTTGCGGCAGTAGCCCTCGGGCAGCGTGCCCCACTCGAGCTCGATCACCGGATCGTCGTAGCGGACGTCGCCGGTCTGTGGGTCGTTGCTCGCCCGGCCGTTGCGGAAGCGGTCGGGGAAGATCTGGTAGATGACGGCGTCCTTCGCCCAGTCGGGCGCCTCGAAGCCGGGCACGTACTGGGTGAGGGCCCAGCTCTGGTCGACGAGATCGTCGGTCGTCCGGCCGAGGCCGCCGTCGAGGGCCGGCGTGTCGTCGGCGTAGTAGTCGGTGTCGCTGCCGTCGGTGACGACGAAGCGGTACCACAGGTTGTCGGGCTGGGCGGCGATATCGGAGCGCATCGTGACCTGCCAGAAGTCGCAGGTCTCGCCCTCGAGCGCGTCGTCGAAACACGGCACGTCGGCCGCCGCGACCGACATCGGCACGACCTGCTGACCGCCGAGGCGGACGCTGAAGAAGCGGACGCTGACGCCGGTGACGTCGCCATGGAACGTCCGGAACCGAAGCGTTACCCGTGTCCCGGCCTCGACCGCGCCGCCCGGGGTCCGGTAGAGCGTGTCGCGCGAGTCATGGCGCAGGCCGTCCCACTCGACGTTGTTGTCGTGAGCGTGACCCTCCGGCCCGACGCTGGTGATCGTGAGGACGTGCGAGGCGCTGTCGTAGCTGAACGTCGTCGTCGAGCCCGCGGCGGGCACGGAGAAGCCGATGTTCGGGCCGTTCTGGACCCCGCCGGCGCCGTAGTTGACGTCCCAGCTCTCGTCGAGGGCGACCTTGCCCTCCCAGTTGCCGGCCGGGATCGCGGTCGTCTCGAACGTGTACGTGCCGTCGCCGTCGGGGTCCTGGAGCCACGAGCGGAGGCAGTCGGGCGCCCAGTCGCCGGGGCAGCCGAGCTCGCTCTGGAAGTCGCCGGGGGCGACCGCGATGACCGAGTTGACGTTGTCGGTGACCCAGTGGCTCTTGTGGTCGTAGTAGAACTTGATCGGGTCGGCAGCGGCCGTCAGCGGGATGTTCGGGCCGTCCTGGGCGGCACCGAGGCCGTAGTTCTCGGTCCACGAATCGTTGAGGGCGGCCTTGTATTCGTAGGAGCCGGCGCCGGGCGTGAACGACGCCTGCCAGACGTCGTCGTCGCCGTCGTAGGTCAGATGGGCGGCCGCGCACTCGGGCTGCCAGTCACCGGGGCAGCCGATCTCTGAGTCGAGGCTGCCGGCGATCGTGACGCTGGTCGGGTTCGGCGTATGGGCCGCGAGGGCCGGCGCGGGTGCGGCAGCCGGCAGCAGGGCGCCGAGGAGCAGGGCGGCGCCGGCGAGGACCCGGAGGCGAACGAGGATGCGGACCCGGTGAGGCCG
>DASTVH010000317.1:0-3507 GCA_035759195.1 Candidatus Limnocylindrales bacterium | reverse complement strand
GCTTCCCGGCGACGAGGCGCCGCCGCAGGCCGGCGAAGGCGAGGTCTGCCCGCAGTGCGGCGAGGGGACGCTCGTCGGCAAGCGCGGGAAATTCGGCCCGTTCGTGGGCTGCTCGCGGTACCCCGACTGCACCTACATCCGAAAGGAGGGCCCGCCGCCGCCCGAGCCGCTGCCGTTCGAGGTGACCTGCCCAAAGAACCGCGACGGACACCTCGTCGCCCGTCGGGCCCGGCGCACGGGCAACGTGTTCTGGGGCTGCTCGAACTACCCCAAGTGCGACTACACGACGAACTTCGAGCCGGTCGGGGCCGTCCACGACGCGGACGACGGGCCGGTCGCCCGCAAGGGCGAGAGCGGCATCTGCCTGGTGTGCGGCGCCGACGTCCCGCTCGCCGAGGGCGCCGACGTGGTCGGGGCACGCCTCGCCGGCGGGCCGCCGAACCCCGAGGCGCTCGCGAGGCCGGCGCGGGGTGGTGGACGGAAGGGCACGGGCCGCGGCGGCGGCAGAGGGCGACCGGCGGCTCCCTCGACCCGGACGAACGGCAGCCGGCCGGCCGGCCGCCGGACGCGACGCACCGAGAGCGCCCCCGACGCGTGAGCGGGGCGCCGGCGGTCGACCCCGCGCTCGATCGGTTCCTCCGCGGCCTGGCCGCCCGCGACGCCTCGGAGCACACGCAGCGCTCGTACCGGACCGCGATCGGGGCCTATCTCGACTGGCTCGCCGATCGCGGCGTCGACTGGCGGACGCCCTCCCGGACGGACCTGCGAGCCTACCTGGCCCACCTCGGCGCCCGCGGTGCGCGCAGCTCGATTGCCCAGCGCCTCGCGGCGATCCGCTCGTTCCATCGTCATGCCGCCCGGGAGGGAGCCGCGCCGGGCGACCCGTGGGGTGCGATCGCGACCCCGCGCCTGCCGCGCCGCCTGCCGCGCGTCCTGGAGGTCGAGCAGGTCGAGCGGCTCCTCGCCGCGGTCGACGAGGAGCTCGCCGGCGCGATCGACACCGCCGGGCCGCGCGCCGCCACAGGGGTCGCCCTCGCTCTTCGTGACCGGGCGCTCGTCGAGACGGCCTATGCCGCGGGCCTCCGGATCAGCGAGCTGGCCGGGGCGGAGCTCGGGTCCCTCGAGCTGCGGCGGGGCGAGATGCGCGTGCTGGGCAAGGGCCGCAAGGAGCGGATCGGCCTGCTCGGCCGGCCCGCGCGGGAGGCGCTCGCCGCGTACCTCGCCGACGGCCGGCCGTACCTCGTCGCCCGCCGCCCGGCCGTCGTCGACGAACCGACCGAGATCTTCCTGAACAGCCGCGGCGGCCCGCTCGGCGTACGCGGGCTGCGCTACCGCCTCGACGGCCTGCGCCGCCGGGCCGGCCTGCCCGACGGCGTGTCGCCGCACACGCTGCGGCACTCCTTCGCCACCCACCTCCTCGACGGCGGCGCCGACCTGCGGATCGTCCAGGAGCTGCTCGGCCACGAGAGCCTCGCGACGACACAGATCTATACGCACGTCTCACCGACCAGGCTGCGCGCCGCCTATCGCGGTGCGCACCCGCGCGCCTCACGATCCGCCGGCCGCCCGTCATGATCGCGGTGTGACCTCGAACCGCGCACTCGCCCGGGCTGGCCTCGTCGTTTCGGGTGCGTTCCTGATCTCACGCGTGCTCGGCTGGGTCCGGGTCGTCGTCATCGTCAACACCTTCGCCCCGGGCCGCGAGCTCGACGCGTTCTTCGCCGCATTCCGGCTGCCCGACCTGATCTACCAGCTCGTCGCGGCCGGGGCGCTCTCGTCGGCGCTCATCCCGATCGTCGCGGGGCTCCTGGCGACCGACGAGCAGCGGCGCGCCTGGCGCGTCGTCTCGACGGTCACGAACCTCATGCTTGCGGCCCTCGCGGTCCTCGCCATCGGGATCGGCCTCGCCGCGCCGCTCATCGTGCCGACGTTCACCGGCGGCTTCACGCCGGAGCAGACGGCGCTGACCGTCGACCTGACCCGGATCATGCTCCTGAGCCCGGTCTTTCTCGCCCTCGGATCCGTGGCGACGAGCGTCCTCAACGCCCAGGGCCGCTTTGCCGCGTCGGCCGTCGCCCCGATCGTCTACAACCTCCTGATCATCGGCGCTACGGTCATCCTCGCGCCCTCGATGGGCGTCGCCGGCGTCGCCATCGGCGTCGTGGCCGGTTCCCTCTGCCACCTGCTCGTCCAGATGCCGGCGGTCCTCGGGCTCGGCTTCCGGTACGAACGCCGCGTCGAGGTGGACGATCCGCAGGCCCGCAAGGCGCTGGCGCTCATGGCGCCGCGGGCGATCGGGCTCGGCGCGACGCAGATCACATTCGTCGTCGTCACCGCCGTCGCCTCGACCCTCGGCGCGGGCGCGATCACGATCTTCAACACGGCCTTCACGCTGCTCCAGATCCCGGTCGGCATCATCGGCGTCCCGCTCGGTGTCGTCGTCTTCCCGGCTCTCTCCCGCGAAGCGGCCGGCGGCCGGGCCGAGGAGTTCGCGGGGCTCTTGTCGCGAGGCCTTCGCCTGCTCCTGTTCGTCATGCTGCCGATCGCCGGCATCGGCATGGTCCTGCGCCGGGAGGTCGTCGATCTGCTCTTCGGCTACGGCGGGTTCGACGCGGCGGCGATCGACCTCACGGCGGCGACGCTGCTCGCCTTCCTGTTCGGACTCACGGCCCATGCCCTGATCGCGGTCCTCGCCCGGGCCTTCTATGCCCGCCAGGACACGATCACCCCGGTCGTCGCTGGACTCCTCTCGGTCGCCGCGAACACGACCCTCGCGATCGTCCTTGCCGCTCCGTTCGGGTTGCCGGGAATCGGGCTGGCGATCGCGCTCGGGGCGTGGCTCGAATTCGCGATCCTGATCGTCGTCCTCAAGCGGCGCGTCCCTGAGCTGGCGGTCCGCCCCGTCGCCCTCGTCGCGGTCCGGGCGCTGCTTGCGACCGCCGCGGCGACCGGTGTCGCCTTCGCCCTCCACGGCGGCCTCGCCCTCGTCGGGCCCGACGACCCGGGCAAGGTGGCCGTCGTCGTGCGGATGGTGGTGGTCGGGGCCGTCGGGCTCGGCACGTATGCGCTCCTGGCGGCCGCCTTGCGCATCCCTGAGCTGCCCTCTATCGTCGGGGTCATGGCCGACCTGCTCCGCCGCCCGCGCCGAGCGTGAGCCGGCCGGAACCCACGCTCGATCCCGACGATCCGGCCGCCTGGGACGCCTTCGTCTCGGCCGCCGATCCCGGCTCGTACCTGCAGCTCTCTCCGTGGGCCGCGGTGAAGGCGGTCAACGGCTGGCGGGCGGTCCGCCTCGCCGCCGGCGGACGGATCGGCGCCCAGGTCCTCGTCCGGCGGCCGCGGCCGCTGCCGTGGGGCTTCGCCTACGCGCCACGCGGGCCGGTCGCCCGGGACTGGTCGGTCGACGCGCTCGGGGCGTTCGCCGAGGCCTGCCGGACGACGCTCCGCGAGCGGGCCGGGCGGGTCTCGCACGTCCGGATCGATCCCGAGATCGAGCGCGACGGGCCG
>DASTVH010000316.1:0-4051 GCA_035759195.1 Candidatus Limnocylindrales bacterium | reverse complement strand
TGGGCGAAACCGAGGTGGCGGACCTCCTGTCCCGCGGCGCCGTCGGCGACCTCGTCGTGCACGCGTTCGATTCGACGGGCCGGTTCGTGGCACCGGACCTCGCCGAGCGAGCGATCGCGATCGCGGTCGAACAGCTGCGCCGCGTGCCCAGGGTCCTGGCCGTCGCGGCCGGTGCGGAGAAGGCGGTCGCGATCCGGGGCGCGCTCGCCTCGGGCGTCATCCGGATGCTCGTCACCGACAGTCGGGCCGCGGCCGCGGTCCTCGCCGACGGGCTCGGGGCTGCCGGCGGGACGGGCGCTCGGCCGAGGAAGCGGCTGCGGGCGGCGCGGAGGCCGGCGTGAACCGCCTCGCCGACCGCGTCGTCCTCGTCACCGGCTCGACCGGGATCGCCGAGGCCGCAGCCGTGCGGCTGGCCGCCGAGGGAGCCGCGCTCTTCGTGGCCTCCCGGACGGAAGCCCATGCCCGCGCGCTCGGCGAGCGGCTCCTCGCCGGCGGCGCGGCGGCGGGCTGGCGCGGCGCGGACCTCACGGACGAGCGCCAGGTCGGCGACGTCGTGGCGGCCTGCCTCGAGCGGTTCGGCCGGATCGATGGGCTCCTCGCCGTGGCCGGCGGGAGCGGCCGCCGCCTCGGCGACGGCCCGATCCATGCCGTCGACGGCGACGCGTGGGACGCGACGCTCGCCCTCAACCTGCGGACGCAGGCACTGGTGAGCGGCGCCGTCGTCCGGGCGATGCTCGCCCAGGAGCCGAACGGCGCCGGCTCGCGCGGCTCGATCGTTCTGATCGGCAGCGTCACCGCAACGGATCCCGCTCCACAGCACTTCGCGACCCACGCCTACGCGGCGGCCAGGGGAGCCACGATCGCCCTGATGCGCTCGATGGCGGCGACCTACGCCCGCGACCGGATCCGGGTGAACGTCGTCGCTCCGTCGCTCACCGACACGCCGATGGCCGCTCGGGCGGCCCGGGACCCCGAGATCCGGGCCTTTGCCGCCGGCAAGCAGCCGCTCGCGGGCGAGCTCATGGATCCGGCCGAGGTCGCCCACGCGGTCGTCTACTTCCTCTCCGACGAATCGCGGGCCGTGACGGGACAGCTCCTGAAGGTCGACGGCGGCTGGTCGGTGACGTCGTTCGGCGGGCCCGTCCCTTGAGCGTCGCGACGATCGCCGACGTCGACGTCTGCGTCGTCGGGTCCGGGTCGGCCGGCGCGACCGCCGCGATCGCGGCCGCCCGTTCCGGCGCGACGGTGCTCCTCGTCGAGAAGCTGCCGTTCCTCGGCGGCACGAGCACCGCGGTGCTCGACACGTTCTACGGCTTCTTCACGCCCGGATCCGCGCCGCGCAAGATCGTCGGCGGGATCGGCGACGACGTCGTCACCGAGCTGCGGCGGCTCGGGCCGGTCGTGGAACGGCCGAATACGTACGGTGCCGGGACCGGCGTGACGTACCTTGCGGAGCACCTCAAGGTCGCATGGGAGCGGCTCGTGGAGGCGTCCGGCGCCCGGATCCTGCTGCACGCGTTCGTCCAGGAGGCGTCGGTGGTGGACGGGAGCCTGGCTGCGGTGACGGTGGCGACCAAGGCCGGCCTCCGGAGCGTCCGGGCGTCGATCTTCGTCGACGCCACGGGCGACGCCGACGTCTGCCATTACGCCGGCTTTGCCTACGAGCTGGCCGGCGAACGAGAACCGGCCCAGGCGCTGACGACGACGTTCCGGATGGTCAACGTCGACGTCGAGCGGCGGCGCTCCGTCTCGAAGGAGGCCTTCCACGCGCTGATGGCCGAGGCGGCGGCATCCGGCGACTACGACCTGCCCCGGCGGGAGGGCAGCGACCACGTCACGCCCGTCGGGGGGATGATCGCGACGATCATGACCCGCCTCGAGTCGTTCCGGCGCGACGGCGACCGTGTCGTCAACGCGGCCGACCCCGACTTCCTGACCGCGGCCGAGATCGCCGGACGCCGCCAGGCGCTCGAGTACGTCCGTTTCCTCGTCGACCGGGTCCCCGGCTACGAGCGGGCCTCGCTCGTCGCGCTCGGCACCCAGATCGGCGTCCGCGAGACGCGGCGGGTCTTCGGCGACTACCGGCTCACGCGCGACGACGTCCTCGGCGCCCGCACGTTCGACGACGCGATCGGGCTCTGCGGGGCGCCGATCGAGGACCACCGGACCGGCGCCGACACGGTCTGGCGGTACCTGCCCGACGGGCAGGCGGTCGGCATCCCCTATCGGTCGCTCATCGTGCGGGACGCGGCGAACGTCCTCGTCGCAGGGCGCTGCTTCTCGGCCACGCACGACGCCCACGCCTCGGTCCGCTCGATGGCCCAGTGCATGGCGATGGGCCAGGCGGCCGGCACCGCCGCCGCGATTGCCGCCCGGGCAGGCATCGACCCACGCGACGTCGACGTCGCGGCGCTCCGCGATCGACTTCGGGACGACGGGGCGATCGTCGAGCTCGAGGCGGCCCGACCGGTCGCTCCGGGCGGCTCGCGATGAGCTTCGTGCGGACCGTGCTCGGCGACGTCGCACCCGACGACCTCGGCGTGACCTACGCCCACGAGCACCTCGTGATCGACGGCGGCCGGCCGGTCGAGATGGAGCCGGAGTTCGATCTCGGCGACGTCGGAGCGATGGTCCGGGAAGTCGGCGAGGCGGCGGCCGCCGGCCTGCGGAGCGTCGTCGACGCGATGCCGTGCGACGCCGGCCGGAACGTCATGAAGCTGGCCGAGATCAGCCGGCAGACCGGCGTCAACGTCGTCGCCCCGACCGGTCTCCACCACGAGCGCTACTACGGACCGGCCCACTGGAGCCATCGCCTGTCGGTCGACGAGCTGGCCGAGCTGTTCGTCGCCGACGTGACCGAGGGGATCGACGCGAACGACTACTCGGGGCCGGTCGTCCGCCGGACGCCGCACCGGGCCGGCGTCATCAAGGTCGCCGGCAGCGACGGCGGCCCGTCGCCGCGCGACCGGCGGATCTTCGAGGCGGCCGCCGCGGCCCACCGCGCGACCGGCGTCCCGATTCTGACTCACTGCGAGTACGGCACCGGCGCCCTCGAGCAGTTGCGGCTCCTCGCCGACGAAGGGGTCGACGTCTCGCACGTCGCCCTCAGCCACGTCGACAAGGTCGTCGACCGGGGGCTCCACCGCGAGTTGCTCTCGAGCGGCGCCTTCGCCGAGTACGACGGCTCGTTCCGCTGGGCGGCCGGCGAGCCGAACGGCACGCTGCGACTGCTGGCCTGGATGGCCGAGGACGGTCTCGACGGGCGGATCGTCCTCGGGATGGACGCCGCCCGTCGGCGCTACTACCGGGTCTTCGGCGGCACGCCCGGCCTCGCCTGGCTGCTGACCGGCTTCAGCGAGGCCATGGCCGGCGCCGGTCTCGACGAGGCCGCACGCCGGCGCCTCTTCGTCGACAACCCTGCCGCGCTCCTTTCGTTTGCCGAACGACCCACACAGGAGGAGGAACGATGAACGGCCACGCGATCACGATGCTCGGCACCGGGCTCATCGGCGACTTCTACACGAACACGCTCCACGGCCAGCGTGGACGCGACCGCGTCCGGGTCGTCTACTCGCGGAGCGAGCCGCGGGGTGCGGCGTTCCGCGAGCGCTGGGGCATTCCGGAGTCCACGACCGACATGGCCGCCGCCGTGAACCACCCCGAGACCGACGTCGTCGTAGTCGGCCTGCCGAACTTCCTCCACGAGGAGGCGGTCGGTCTCGCGGCGAAGGCCGGCAAGGCGGTCCTCTGCACGAAGCCTCTCGGCCGGACAGCCGACGAGGCCCGCAGGATGCTCGAGACCGTCGAGAAGGCCGGTGTGTTCGCCGGCTATCTCGAGGACCTCTGCTACACGCCCAAGACGCTCAAGGCGATCGCGTCGGTCCGCGCCGGCGCCGTCGGCGACGTGACCTGGGTCCGGTCGCGCGAGACGCACCCCGGGCCGCACTCGGCCTGGTTCTGGGATGGTCGACTGACCGGCGGCGGCGCGATCGTCGACCTCGGCTGCCACTGCATCGAGATCATCCGCAACTTCGTCGGCAAGGAGAACCGG
>DASTVH010000315.1:0-2792 GCA_035759195.1 Candidatus Limnocylindrales bacterium | reverse complement strand
TTCCTCGACGGCCTCGCGCGCGAGCTCGGCGGCGAGGCGGCTCGGGTGCTTCGGTCGCTCACGACGGAGGACCCCCGACTCGCGGAGGCGGCGGTCGAGAAGCTGTGCGATTCGTCGTCCGCCCTCGTCCTGCGGGCGCTCCTTCGGACGACGGTCAGCCCGAACGTCATCCATGCCGGCGTGAAGTACAACGTCATTCCCGGCGAGGCCGTCGTCGAGGTCGACTGCCGGCAGCTCCCCGGCACGACCGAGGAGGACGTTCGGGCCACGATCCTCGAGCGGATGGGTCGGGAGCTCGCCGAGGCGTCGAGGATCGAGCTCGTCCTGTTCGGCGAGCCGATGGACGCGCCGACGAGCGGCGAGCTCTGGGAGGTGCTGGCTTCGACGGTGCGCGACCACGACCCCGACGGCGTGCCGCTGCCGGTGATGGTCCCGTTCGCGACCGATGGCAAGCACACCGCGAAAATCGGCGTCACGCCGTACGGGTTCTCGCCCCTCCGGCTCGACCCAGTCGAGGCGTTCCTGTCGCGCTTCCACGGCGTCGACGAGCGGGTCGGCCTCGACGCCCTCCGGTGGGGCCTGCCGGTCCTCTACGACGCGGTCCGCCGTTTCTGCGGCTGAGGCTACTCGGCCGGACGGGCGAGAAGGCAGGAAGCGCCAGCCAGCGACGCCACGGCGGGCACCGGATTCCGAGTCATCCGGACAGGGCAGGCCGAATCCGGCTGTCGGGCACTGATCTGGACGTTATGAGCGGGCTTGACGTCGACCTTCGCCGCACACTCGGGCTTGCTGACGCGGCGATTCTTGTCGTAGACCGGCGACAATCCCCGGATTCGTTCGGGTCATTCGGAAATCGCGGGTCCGCGGCGCGGAACGGAGGGCGGGCAGCCGCTCAGCGTTCCGCCGGCGCGCCGCCTTCCTCACCCGGGGTGATCGTGGCCGCCTCGTCGCAGCTCGTGCAGCGGAAGATCCGGCGGAGGCCCCAGCCGCGCTCCGGGTCGTGCTGCGCGGCATCGTGATGGGCCCGGTCCTCGACCATCTCGCCCCAGCTGCCGTCCCTGTGGCGATGCTGGAGGCGGTAGTCGATCTCCAAGCTGCGGTCCATCGGCGGTCCCTCGTGCGGGTGTTGGCTCCAGGCGCGGGGGCCATTCTCGCACTCGGCGAGACGATCGTCCGCTACGCCGGCTCGCGGATCCCCTTGATCAGCCGGCCCCGGCGCGAGATCGCATGAGTCGCGAGCGCGGCGACGCCCATCGCGATGAGCGCCCGTTCGGCAGTCGGCATCGGGCGGACGGCGGAGAGGAACTGGTCGGCCCGGGCCCGGTCGACCACGCGCAGGAGCGCCTGGCCGCGCTGGGTCAGCTGGAGCGATCGCTGGCGGCGGTCCTCCTCCTCGGTCCGGCGCTCGACGAGCCGCCGCTTCACGAGCCCGTCGACGAGCCGGCTCGTCGCCGACGGCGACCGGTTGATGACCTCGGCCAGGTCGCCGACGGTCATCGTCCCCGAGTCGGCCAGGACGTAGAGGGCCGCCAGCTGGGTGAACCCGAGGCGCATCTGGCCGAGCTGCGAGGCGAAGCCGATGACGAGCTCGCGCCAGAGGGCCCTGCCCATCGCGACCCGTTCGGAGATCTGGCGGACGTTCTGGATGCGGCTGCCGGCGGCGAGCACCGGCGCCGAGAGGTCGGCCTCGAAGCGCCGGGCGATCGCGCGGCGTGGTGGCGGCGTCGAGACGCGGCGCGGCAGTGAGCGTGAATCGGTGGCCATGGCCGGAGGATAGGTCGCCTCGCCGGGTCCGTGCAAACGCGCACAGGCCTCCGCGTTCGGGCTCCCCTCCGCAACGTACAGTCGGACCGATGCAGTCGTACGCCTTCGTGTTCCCCGGCCAGGGCTCGCAGTCGGTCGGGATGGGTCGCGCGCTCGCCGAACGGTCGGAGCTCGCCGCCGCCATCTTCCGCGAGGCCGACGCCGCCCTCGGCGAGCCGATCAGCCCGCTCGCCTGGGAGGGTCCGGCCGAGTCGCTCGACCGGACCGAGAACGCCCAGCCGGCGCTCCTCGCGACCTCGATCGCCTACCTCGCCGCCCTCCGCGAGCGATGGGCCGCCCTCGGGCTCGACCCGCGTCCGCCGGCCTTCGCCGCGGGCCACTCGATGGGCCAGTACTCGGCGATGGTCGCGGCGGGCGTCATCTCGCTCGCCGACGGCATCCGGCTCGTCCGCGAGCGCGGTCGCCTCATGCAGGCGTCGGGCAGCGGCCGCGACGGGGCGATGGCCGCGATCATCGGCCTCGACGACGCCAGGCTGCCCGAGCTCGTCGCCGAAGCCGCGGCCCACGGCACGTTCGGCGTCGCCAACCGCAACGCTCCCGGCCAGGTCGTCGTCTCGGGGGAGCGGGCGGCGATCGAAGTCGCCGCGGAGTCGGCGAAGGAGCTCGGCGCGCGCAAGGCGATCATCCTGCCGGTCTCGGTCGCCGCTCACTCCCCACTCATGACCGAGGCCGCCGCCGGGATGCGCGACGTCCTCGCCCCGGTCGCCTTCGCCGATCCCTCGACACCGCTCCTGGCCAACGCCGACGCCCGGCCGCTGACGACCGGCGAGGCGTGCCGGGCCGAGCTCGTCGAGCACCTGACCGCCGGGGTCGACTGGGTCGCCGCCGTCGAGCGGATGACCGGGGCCGGCGTCACGACGTTCATCGAGGTCGGTCCCGGCCGCGTCCTGACCGGCCTGGTCAAGCGGATCGTCCCCGATGCCGAGGCGTTGGCCCTCGACGACCCCGCGGCCGAGAATCGCCTCGCC
>DASTVH010000314.1:0-2885 GCA_035759195.1 Candidatus Limnocylindrales bacterium | reverse complement strand
ATCTCAAGGCCCAGGGGCGCAGGTGGCCGACCCTCGACGGGACAAGCCGGGTCGTCGCACGAGTTGTCGACGACGTATCGGAATCGACCGGGTGCGACCGGACCGTGCGCCCCGAGCTCGGGCAGGGACGAAGGCCCCGCGGAAGCCGTCGGCGGTGCAGAGGCTGTCGGGCGCACCGTCTCTGGAGTCGACGCGGTCGCGCCGTTCGAAACGGCCGGCGATTGCGATGGCGTAGGACCGGCTGGTCCGACAGGGGCCCCCGTCGCACAACCCAGCAGGACACTGCCCAGTCCCACGAGGCAGAGTAGTCGGACGCGTAGCTGCGCATTCACGGTGCATCCTTCAATCCGTTCATCACGAACCTCCGGTGTCGGGGTAAGGGCAACGAGCTCGTCCGCTACGGCTCGAAGCTGATCGAGTTGAGGATCGCCTCGAACTCGGCGACGTCGTCTGACGGCGTCGTCACGCGACGGGACAATCCGAGCATGAAGCGGCCGTCCTCGAGGTCGGCCATCACGACACGTGCCGGGGCTTCCGCATCGAGAACCATGTACGAGCCCGATCGGTCGAGCCAGACCTGCAGCCCGATCGGCGGATCGCACGCCGTGACGTCCACGGTCGGCGGGACCGTCAGCTCGACACTGCGCCCGGGTCGGTCCCCGATCGTGATGTCGACCGGGTCGGCGACCCCGAGGCCCGGCAGCTCCGAGAGCGCCGCGATGAGGTCGTCGGCCGTTGGTCCGACCGGCACCGTCTCGTTCGAACCGCACGGATCGGCAAACACCGCATCGACGATGGTCGGCCCCCATGCGATCTCGCGCTCCGAGTCGTCAGGGTACTTTCTCACTCCGCCGTTGTCGCCAATCCATCCGGCCGGCATCGTGAACGAAATCGTCGACGCCGATTGCAGGCCTTTCTCGATGAAGTAGCGGCCGGGCTCAATCGGCCCCCTGGTCGGCAGCCGTGTCGGTGAAGGCGACGGGGCGAGCGATAGAGTCGGACCGGGTACTTGGCCGATGTTGGAGCTCGGGCGCAGGACCGCGATGCCGACGCCGACGAACGCAACGATCGCGACGGCTCCGGCGAGCAGCCGCACGGGTGTGTTCATGTCGGAGATCCTCAAGCGTGTGCGCCATGCGGAGGGCTGCGCCTGGCGATCCACGCGCGCGATTGCGTCGTCGAAGACGCGGTCAGGCACCTGGCTCGGACCCTCAGCGAGCCAGATGTCAAGAACACGGTCGATGTCGTGGTGCTGGCTCATGCCGGGCGTCCTCTCACCGGTTCGGAGCGGGCATCCGCTTCGAGCGCAGCGCGCATTGCGCGATGGGCGTTGTGGAGTCGAGAGCGGGCGGTCCCGTCGGGGATGCCGAGGAGCTCGGCGATCTCCGCAGGGGCATAGCCCATGAAGTGGTGCAGAACAAGGATCGCCCGCTGCTGTGGCGGCAGGCGCCGGAAGCCGCGTTCCAGCTGATCCCGGAGCCCCACGCCAAGGAGCTCGTCGGGCGCGGGCGGCCCTTCGAGCGGAAGAACGCGCAGGTTGGCCATCCGACGACGTTCGCGCGTCGCGTGCTCGAGACACACGTTCACGAAGAGTCGCTGGAGCCAGGCATCGAGCCGGTCCGGATCACGGAGCGCTCGCAGGTCACGCCAGGCGATCACCAGCGCGTCCTGGAAGGCATCCTCGGCCCGGTCGATGTCCCGGAGAATCCGGTGGCTGAGGGCGAAGAGGTGGTCCGCGCGAGTCCGGATCAGGTCGACGAACGCCTCCCGATCCCCTCGCTGTGCCGCCTCGACGAGCTTCTGATCCACCGTCTCGCCTTGGTGCTGGCGCCCGATCGGGGCGCCGTCCAACTCTACTGGTGGCAGCACGCGGCGGGTCGTTCATTCTTTCGGCCGCTCAGCCACAAAGAGCCGGGCCGAGGCCATCGCGTGGCATAGAACGACCGTTCGAGACCGAGTGAAGATCTCGGCTTCGCGTCTCGAGAGATATCAGCTGCAAGCGTTGAGCACGAGGCGAAGAAGCTGATGTGCCTCTGAGCATCATCGATAAGGGGAGAGGCCTTGGGGCGTCGACGAGCGACGCTGCTGTCCTCTCAGCTGGCGACAGTGATTTCACTCAAACGTGCGGGGTCAGAGATCCCCGGCGCGCAACGGTCAGCGCGGCAGGGGATTCGGGCCGGTCGCCGTCACCAGCTGCTGCGGCACCCAGTCATCGACGTGATGGAATCCCTCTTCGAACCGACCTTCAAAGAGCTCCACCGATACCCGCAGTGAAAGTCGATAGAACTTCACGTGGGTGAAGTCCTCCATCAGGATGTAGACGGGGTCGGGTGTGCTGTTCGGGCCCTGAAATTGCTGCCCCGTCAGGACGGGCCTGTGGGCGTCGACGAACGCGTCGAATGTGTCGCCGACCACGACGCCGAGGTGCTCCAACCCCATCTTGTAGACGCGCTGGTGGACGGGCGGGATGAGCTCGATGAGCGGGACGACCTGGCCGTCGAGGACTTCGAGCGGCTCGGCGGGAACGATCAGGGAGATCGGACGGCCGTTCCAGACGTTCTCGCGGTTCGCGACCGCATGCCGCTCCAGCTGCGTCCGGACGTGGACGTACTGGTCCCACTCGGGCACGCGGAAGGCGAGGTGGCTGAGCGCGTACGGGGCGATGTCGATGCCGCGCGTCAGGAGGCGGTCGCGCTGCTGTGTTGCGAACGCCCGGTAGTCGCCGATGATGTCCGCGATCGGGTCGGTCATGTCCTCGCCCCCTGTTGATCACCGTAGGGATCTGTCCAAGTCTGCCTTCGATGCGCTCGCCGGTCGGGCGCCAGAGCCGTCGATCGGTGCGTTTGCCTGTGGCTCGCCAGGCTCGCTCGCAAGGAAGTCGAAAG
>DASTVH010000313.1:0-5662 GCA_035759195.1 Candidatus Limnocylindrales bacterium | reverse complement strand
CGACCGCCTGGGCGACGTCGGGTCGGCTCGCCGCCGCGGCCGCACCGAGGGCCGCCGGATCGAACGGCACTCGCCGCCAGCCGGCGATCGGCAGCCCGTCGGAGGCGAACGTGGCCCCGATCAAGGCCCGGGCGCGACGACCGGCGGCTCGCCCACGCGGCAGGAAGGCCATGACGATCGCCGGCCGCTCGTCGGCGGTTCCCGGCGCGAGCAGCTCGCGCAGCGAGACCTCGAGCGGCAGGGCGACGCCGGCGCCGTCGCTCGAGGCGCCGTCGGCGCCGAAGGCACCGCGGTGGCCGAGCGCCCCGAGTCCGGCCAGGGCGAGCGGCAGGACCCGGTCCGCGTTCCGGCCGCCCGCGTCCGCGACGAAGCCGATCCCGCAGGCGTCGTGTTCGAACCGGGAGTCGTAGAGCGGAGTGTCGCTTGGTCGGTGGCGGTGGCGCATCGGCGTCTCCGTGAGGCGAAGCGACCGCCCGATGGGAGCTCGGGGCGGTCGGCTCGCACGGCGGCCCGCTTCGGGCCGGCAGGCTACGACTGGTAGGCGACCTCGCCGTGGACCGCCAGGTCGAGGCCGACCTCCTCCTGGTCGCTCTTGACGCGGATGCCGAGGATCAGGTCGACGATCTTGATGATCACGAACGTCGCGATGACCGCGTACGCGATCGTGGCCCCGATCGCCACCGTCTGGGTCAGGACCTGGCCCGGATTGCCGTCGATGAGGCCCCGCCCGAGCGGGTTGATCGCGGTCGTCGCGAAGACGCCCGTCGCCACGGCGCCGAACGTGCCGCCGACGCCGTGCACGGCGAAGACGTCGAGCGCGTCGTCGATCTTGAGGCGGGACCGCAGGAGCGTCGCGCTGTAGCAGAGCCCGCCGACGAAGAGCCCGATGAGGAGCGCGCCGCCCGCGGTGACGAAGCCCGACGCGGGCGTGACCGCGACGAGACCGGCGACGGCGCCGCATGCCGCCCCGACGACGCTGACCTTGCGCTTGTGGAGATAGCTGGCGAGGACCCAGGTGATCGTCGCGGCGCCGGCCGCGGTGTTCGTCACGAGGAGCGCGTTGGCGGCGAGGCCGTCGGCCGCGAGGGCCGACCCGGCGTTGAAGCCGAACCAGCCGAACCACAGGAGGCCCGCCCCGAGGACGGTCATCGGGATGTCGTGGGGCTCCATCGAGTCGCCGTTCGCGACGCGCCGGCCGATCAGGAGGGCGACGATGAGGGCCGAGACGCCGGACGAGGCGTGGACGACGGTGCCGCCGGCGAAGTCGAGCGCCCCGAGCCTGTAGAGCCAGCCGTCGGCCGACCAGACCCAGTGGGCGATCGGCGAGTAGACCAGCACCGACCACAGGACGGTGAAGATGACGAAGCTGGCGAAGCGCTTGCGCTCCGCGAACGCGCCGGTGATCAGGGCCGGCGTGATCGCGGCGAACATCAGCTGGAACGCGGCGAAGAGGACGAACGGGATCGTCGTGCCGTAGACGGCGCTCGGCTCGAGGCCGACGTTCATGAACCCGGCGAAGTCGAGGCCCCCCACGAGGCCGAGGCCGCCGACGTCGGTGCCGAACGCGAGCGAGAACCCGACGAGCACCCAGACGACGCTGACGAGGGCCAGCCCGAAGAAGCTGTGCATGATCGTCGAGAGGACGTTCTTCCGCCGCACGAGGCCCCCGTAGAAGAGGGCCAGTCCCGGGAGCATGACCATGACGAGCGCGGTGGCGACGAGGAGCCAGGCCGTGTTGCCGGTGTCCAAGGATCGAGCCTCCTTCTTTCACGCGACCTCACGCGACGCGGGCGTCGCGCTCCTTGCCCCGAGGCTAGGGCCGCGAGCCGCGGTGGTCGCGACCCGAGGCAGGCGCGGAAGGGATGCGAATCGGTGGCGTGCGGGATGCGAGACGGGCCCGGCCGCACCGGATTCCTGCCACGGCGTGTCCGATTTATGTAGCGATCGGCGCACGCGGACGGTAGGCTGACCGAAACCATCTGGTTCGAGACGGAGGAACAACTGGATGAGACGGGCATTCGGTGCCGTGCTGACGATGCTGTTGGCGATCGGGTGCTCCAGCCCGCCAGCCGCCGTTCCCGCCTCGGGCGGCACGACCGTGACCGGACCCGGTGAGTACCCGCCGATCACGGCGGTCTGGTTCGGGACCGCGTTCGATCCGACGACCCTCGCCCTGACGGACAAGGCGAGCACGTTCAAGGCCGGCACGCCGGTCGTCGCGATCGGGACCCTCCTGACGCCGCGAGCCCCGGAGGAGATCTCGGTCACGATCGAGACCGGCGGCAGCGTCCGCAAGACCCTGCCGGTTGCCGCCGCCGCCGGAAACACGCTCGCCGTCGACCTGACGCCGGCCGCTCTGGGCCCTGGGCCCTACCTCATCTCGTTCAAGGACAAGGCCGGGAAGAACCTCGCCTCGGCAAGCGTCACGATCACGCCCTGATCGGGGCGGCGGCGCCTAACGGGCGAGCCCGCGGATCGTTCTTGATTCGAGGCCCCCTCAGCGACGTCGTCCCCCGGCGGTGGTTACTGGTGGGGGCCTCGTCGCGTCATCGCGCGGCAGTCGGCGGCGAGCCGGTGGGATCGGTGAGCCGGGTGGGATTCGAACCCACGACACAGGGATTAAAAGTCCCCTGCTCTGCCACTGAGCTACCGGCCCGCGCCAAGCCTACCCGAGGCGACGCGCCGGCCAGGCAGTTCGCCAGCTCGAGTTCCGGGTCGCGCTCCGTCGGCCGCGCATCTTCTGCCCGCGACCCTGCGGCCGGACGCACCTCAGCGGCGATCGTGGATCTCGGGGTTGACCGGGGTCGGAAGGCGCTCACCCCGCAGCCCCGCCAGGAGGTTCGCCGCCGCCATCTCCGCCATCTTCGCCCGCGTCGCCCGCGACGCCGAGGCGATGTGGGGCACGACGAGGCAGTTGTCGAGGGCGAGCAGCGGATCGTCCGGCGCGATCGGTTCCGGATCCGTGACGTCGAGCGCGGCGGCGAAGATCTCGCCGTCGCGAAGCGCGGCATGGAGCGCCGACTGATCGACGACCGGCCCGCGGGACGTGTTCACGAGCACGGCCGTGGGCTTCATCCGACGGAGCGCGTCGGTCGAGATGAGGCCCCGCGTCTCGGGCGTGAGGTTGACGTGAAGCGATACGAAGTCGCTTCGCTCGAGCAGCTCGTCGAGCGGAGCGAACGTCGCCCCGCAGGCGGTCTCGACGGCACGCTCCGCGCGGTGCACGTCGTGGTAGAGGATCGTCATCCCGAACCCGGCCGCCCGCCGGGCAACGGCCTGGCCGATGCGGCCGAACCCGACGATGCCGAGGGTCGCGCCGTGGATGTCGGGGCCGAGGAGCAGCAGCGGGCCCCACGTCTTCCAGTGGCCGCCGCGGACGTAGCGGTCGCCCTCCGGAAGGCGGCGGGCGGCGGCCATGAGGAGCGCCCAGGCGAGGTCGGCGGTCGTCTCGGTCAGGACGCCCGGCGTATTGCCGACGGCGATGCCGCGGGCGGTGCAGGCGGGGACGTCGACGTTGTCGAAGCCGACGGCGTAGTTGCTCACGACCTTGAGCTGCGGTCCGGCCGCATCGAGGAATTCGTCGTCGACCCGGTCGGTGAGGAGCGTCAGGACGCCGTCGCAGCCGGCGACCGCCCGGAGCAGGTCCTCGCGGGGCGGCGGCAGCTCGTCGGGCCAGACGACGGCGTCGCAGGCGGCCGTCACGGCCGCCAACCCCTCGTCGGGGATCCGCCGGGCGACGAAGACCTTCGGTCGGTCGGTCATCGCGACGCCTCCGCCGCGACGAGCGGCTCGACGAGCGAGCGGATCCGCTCGAGCGCGAGGGCCAGGTTTTCGCTGGAGTTCGCGTACGAGATCCGGACGTGGCCGGTCCCGACGCCGCCGAACGCGGTCCCGGCAAGGACGCACACGCCGGCCTCGACGAGGAGCCGCTCCGCCAGCTCGGCGCCGGACAGTCCGGTGCCCGACACGTCCGGGAAGGCGTAGAAGGCGCCGCTCGGGCGGAGGCAGCGCAGGCCGGGGATCGCGTTCAGGCCGTCGACGATGAGGTCGCGCCGGGACCGGAACTCCTCGATCATCGCCTCGACCGGTCCCTGCGGCCCGCGGAGTGCCTCGACCGCCCCGATCTGGGCGAAGGTCGGCGCGCAGCTGATTGTGTTGATGATCAGCTGGCCGTACGTCTTCACGAGCGACGGCGGGACGACCGCGTAGCCCAGCCGCCAGCCGGTCATCGCGAACGTCTTGGAGAAGCCGTCGAGGACGATGGTTCGGTCGGCCATGCCGGCCAGTGACGCGATCGAGACGTGTTCGGTCCCGTCGTAGACGATTCGCCCGTAGATCTCGTCGGCGAGGATCACGAGGTCGTGCGCCTCGGCGAGCGCCGCGATCCGCTCGAGGTCCGAGCGGGTGAGGACGCCGCCGGTCGGGTTGGCCGGCGAGTTGATGATGAGCAGCCTCGTCCGGGACGTGATCAGCGAGGCGAGCTCGTCGACGTCGAGTCGGAAGTCGTGCTCCATCCGGATGGGGATCGGGATCGGCGTGCCGCCGACGAAGCGGACGAGCGACTCGTAGATCGGATAGCCGGGGTCCGGGACGATCACCTCGTCGCCGGGCTCGACGAGCCCGAGGATCGCGTAGAGCATCACGCCCTTGCCGCCGACCGTGACGAAGACCCGGTCCGGCGTGACCGCGAAGCCCTTGCGGACCGTGGCGTCCTCGGCGATCGCCTCGCGCAGGGCCGGGATGCCGGGGAACGGCGCGTAGTGGGTCGCACCCTCGTCGAGCGCCCGCTTGGCCGCCTCCCGGGCGTTCGCCGGCGTGTCGAAGTCCGGCTCGCCGATCTCGAGGTGGATGATGTCGCGGCCCTCCGCCTCGAGGGCGCGGGCGCGCGCGGCGACCTCGAACGCGGATTCGGTGCCGATCGTCGCCATCCGGGTCGCCAGGCGCATGGGCGGGGTCCTCCTGGGCTGCGGTTTCCGCCGCGGGACCGTCAGAGTAGCCGCTCGTCGCGCCGGGGCCCGGCGGGTCCCGGGGCCGTCGGTTTCAGGGAAGCACCTGGCGAAGCGCGAAGATGACGTTCGCCGGCCGCTCGGCGAGGCGTCGCATGTACCACGGATACCACGCTTCGCCGTAGGCGATCAGGTCCCGGACGACGTAGCCCTCGCGGGCGAGCCGGCGCTGCTCGGCGCTCCGGATCCCGTAGAGCATCTGGACCTCGAACGCCGTCCGCTCGAGCCCGAGCGCCGCCGCGTGGCCGGCGATCTGCTCGACGAGCCCGACGTCGTGCGTGCCGAATCCGATCCGGATCGATCGTCCGGCCCGCATCGCCTCGAGCATCGCGACCGCCAGCCCGACGAAGTTCGCGTCGACGTCGCGGCGCCGCTGCCAGGCGATCGTGTCGGGTTCGGCATACGCGCCCTTGACCAGCCGGATCGCGGGATCGAGCGGGAGGAGGCGCTGGACGTCGACCGCGGTCCGATGGAGGTAGGCCTGGAGGCAGACGCCGGTGTTCGGGTGGTCCGCCTTGAGCCGCTCGTAGAGCGCGACCGTGCGCTCGACGTAGGCGCTCGACTCCATGTCGATCCACAGGCGGCGGCCGATGGCCGCCGAGCGGCGCGCGAGGTCGATCGTGCAGGCGACCGCGAGCGCCGGATCGAGATCGAGG
>DASTVH010000312.1:0-5723 GCA_035759195.1 Candidatus Limnocylindrales bacterium | reverse complement strand
GATGGCCGACGGCCCAGGCGAAGAACGTCAACCGATCGCCCCAGCCGCCCTCGAGCACGGCAGCGGCCGCGGCGGGGACGTCGGCGACGCCCATCGGGCGGGTCCCGATGCCGCCGGCCATCAGAACTCGGCGATGAGCCGGGCCCGCTTCGCCTCGTATTCGGCCTCGCTGACGAGACCGTTCGCCCGGAGCCGGTCGAGCACCTGGAGCTTTGCCTCGAGCGCGTCGAGCGGCACCTCGGGCTCGACGACGACGACGGTCGGGGAGCCCTCGGCCCGGCCCGTCTCGCCGGCCCCGGCCGGCTGACCGAGCCGCGGGTCCACCGGGGTCACGTTCCGCATCGGCGGCCGCCAGCCGGGCTTCCCGCCCGGACGCGGGGCCCTGTGCCACGATCGGAGCGCGTTGACCGCGATGAGCGTGATCGCCACCGTGACGATGATCGCGGCGGCGTCGCCGGACCGGGCGACCACGCCGACGACGAAGAGGATCACGAACAGCCCGATCGCGAGCCAGGGGACGTTCGTCGGGGTGCGCATCAGCGACACGATACCCGGGCGTGGCGGGTCGGCGGGAGCCGTCGGCTATCATCGCGACCATGGCCCGACTCTCCCGCTCGGACGTCGAGCACGTCGCCCACCTCGCCCGGCTCGGCCTCCGCGAAGACGAGCTCGCGACGCTCGAGGGAGAGCTCAACCACATCGTCGACCAGTACGCGATCCTCGCCCGGCTCGACACCGACGAGATCCCTCCCACGGCCCAGACGATCGAGCTCGAGAACATCCTCCGCGACGACGTCGTCCAGCCCTCGCTGCCGGTCGAGGCGGTGCTCGCGAACGCCCCCGAACGCGACGGTGACTTCATCGTCGTTCCGCCGGTGCTCGGCGGCGACTGACGCCCCCGGTGACGAACGCGACGCGCCTCCACGCCCATGAGATGGCCGCGCTCCTGCGGGCCGGCGAGACGACCGCCCGCGAGCTGGCGGAGATCCACCTCGACGCCGCCGAACGGGAGAACCACGCCCTCAACGCCTGGCTCACGATCGAGCGGGTCGGCGCGCTCGACGCGGCCGAGGCGGCCGACGCCCGGCTCGCCGCCGCCCGCGGCGAGGGTCCGGCCGCGCTCGCCGCGCTGCCGCCCCTGCTCGGCGTCCCGGTCGCGCTCAAGGACCTCATCTCGGTCGCCGGCGGACAGTGCACGGCCGGCTCGCGGATCCTCGAGGGCTACGTCGCCCCCTTCGACGCCCACATCACCGAACGCCTGCGCGATGCCGGGGCGGTCGTCCTGGGCAAGACGAACATGGACGAGTTCGCGATGGGCTCCTCGAACGAGCACAGCGCGTACGGCCCGGTCGCCAATCCGTGGGACCTCGAGACCGTGCCCGGCGGCAGCAGCGGCGGCTCGGCGGTCGCGGTGGCCGCGTTCCACGCCCCGCTGTCGCTCGGCACCGACACCGGCGGCTCCATCCGCCAGCCGGCCGCGCTCTCGGGGATCGTCGGCATGAAGCCGACGTACGGGCGGGTCTCGCGCTACGGGATCGTCGCCTTCGCGTCGTCCCTCGACCAGATCGGGCCGTTCGCCCGCGACAGTCGGGACGCCGCGGCCCTGCTCCACACGATCGCCGGCCGCGACGAGCGCGACTCGACCTCCGCGCCGGTGCCGGTCCCCGACGCGCTCCTGCGGCTCCCGCCGAGGGACGACGAGGCCGCCGCGGGCCTCCGCGGAAAGCGCCTCGGCCTGCCTCGCGAGTACTTCGTCGCCGGCATGGACCCCGACGTCGAGCGGCGAATCCGGGAGGCCGTTGCCGCACTCGAGGGCGCCGGGGCGATCGTCGAGGAGGTCTCGCTGCCCCACACCGACTACGGCCTCGCGACGTACTACATCGTCGCCCCGGCCGAAGCATCGGCCAACCTCGCCCGCTACGACGGCGTCCGGTTCGGGCCGCGCCTCGGCGACGGCGACGTCCTCGCGAACTACCTCGCGACGCGCGGGCAGGGTTTCGGGCCGGAGGTCAAGCGCCGGGTCATGCTCGGGACGTACGCCCTGTCGGCCGGCTACTACGACGCGTACTACCTCAAGGCCCAGAAGGTCCGGACCCTCATCAAGCGCGACTTCGACGTCCTCTGGGAGGCGGGCTTCGACGCGCTCGTCGCGCCGACCTCGCCGTCGGTCGCCTTCCGGTTCGGGGCGAAGCTGGCCGACCCGGTCGCGATGTACCTGTCCGACGCCTGCACGCTGCCGGTGAACATGGCCGGGTTGCCCGGGATCTCGATCCCGTGCGGCCTCTCGGAAGGCCTCCCGGTCGGGCTCCAGCTCATCGGCGCGCCGTGGTCCGAGGCGGAGCTGTTCGGGCTCGCCCGCGGTTACGAGGGCCTGACCGCAGCGGCCGACTGGCGATCGAAGGAGCCCGCCCAGCTCGCCCAGGCCGCCGATCCGGCGACCCCCAGCCCGGCCGCACGAGCCCGTGCCCTCGCGGGCCACTGACCAGCCTCGACGCCTCGCCCATGGCGTAGGCTGTCGCCTGCGATGACGACCGACACCACCGATCCGTCCGGCAGGCCGTCCGGGCCGGCCGGGGATGCGGGCCCCGCCGCGGAGCCGCCCGCCCGCCCGCCGCTCGCCGAGCGGGCGCTCGCCGCCCGCGTCCGGAGCGTCCCGCCGTCGGGGATCCGCCGGTTCTTCGACATCCTGGCGACGATGGACGACGTGATCAGCCTCGGGGTGGGCGAGCCCGACTTCGACACGCCCGAGCGGATCACCGCCGCCGGCATCCGCTCGCTCCACGCCGGGCGGACCCACTACACCTCGAACTACGGCACCCTCGAGCTCCGGCGAGCGCTGACCGACCACCTCGAGCGGCGCTACGGGGTCCGCTACGACCCGGCCACGGAGCTCCTCGTCACGGTCGGCGCGTCGGAGGCGGTCGACCTCGCCCTGCGGGCGACGTGCGATCCGGGTGACGAGGTCGTCCTCCACGAGCCGTCCTACGTGGCCTATGTCCCGGCGGTCGTCTTCGCCGGGGGCGTCGTCCGTCACGTCGGGACCCGCCTCGAGGACGACTTCGCCCTCGACCCGGCGGCCGTCTCGGCGGCGATCACTCCCCGGACGAAGGCGCTGTTCCTCGGCTATCCCTGCAATCCGACCGGGGCGGTCCTGCCCGACGACGTCCAGGACGAGCTGGCCGCGATCGCCGAACGCCACGACCTGCTCGTCTACAGCGACGAGATCTACGACCGCCTGGCCTACGGGTCGTACCGCCACCGGGCGTTCAGCGCCCTGCCGGGGATGCGCGACCGAACGATCCTCATGGGCGGTTTCTCCAAGGCCTACGCGATGACCGGCTGGCGGGTCGGCTGGCTTGCGGCGCCCGCGTCGATCCTCGAGGGGATCGTCAAGGTCCACCAGTACGGGATCATGTCCGCGCCGACGACCGCCCAGGACGCCGCGCTCGAGGCGCTTCTCCACGGCGAGGCCGACGTCGAACGGATGGTCGCCGAATACGATCGTCGCCGGCGGATGTTCGTCGACGGCCTCAACGGGCTCGGCCTGCGGACGTTCGAGCCGCGCGGCGCCTTCTACGCCTTCCCGCAGGTGACCGCGGCGACCGGCCTCTCGTCCGAGGCGTTCGCCCAGGCGCTCCTCGAGGAGGAACGCGTCGCGGTCGTGCCCGGCAGCGCGTTCGGGCCGTCGGGCGAAGGGCACGTCCGGGCCTGTTACGCGACCGCCTACGAGCAGCTCGAGGAGGCCCTCGTCCGGATCGGGCGGTTCGTCGACCGCCACCGCGCCTGACGGTCGGGCCCGTGCGACACTAGCCGCCGATGACGACGTCGACCGCCCCGCGCCCGGCCGCCCTCGAACGCTACGAGGCGGTCATCGGGATCGAGGTCCACTGCCAGCTCAAGACCGCCTCGAAGATGTTCTGCGGCTGCTCGACGGCCTACGACGGCGCCGCTCCGAACAGCCACGTCTGTCCGGTCTGCCTCGGCCTGCCGGGCACGCTGCCGACGATCAACCGGCGGGCGGTCGAGCTCGTCCTCGCGACCGGCGTCGCGATCGAGGCGACGACCCCGCCGGCGACACGCTGGGACCGCAAGAACTACTTCTACCCGGACCTGCCGAAGGGTTACCAGATCAGCCAGTACGACCTGCCGCTCGCCTCGGACGGGCGCCTGTCGTTCGAGGCCTCGGAGGGTCCGGTGACGATCCGGATCCGGCGGGCGCACCTCGAGGAGGACACGGCGAAACTCGTGCACGCGGCCGGCCCCGACGGGACCCGACTCAGCCTCGTCGACTTCAACCGCTCCGGGGTTCCGCTGATGGAGATCGTGACCGAGCCGGATGTTCGCTCGGCCGAGGGGGCCCGGCGCTATGCCGAGGAGCTCCAGCTCCTGCTCCGGGCGATCGGCGCGTCGGACGCCGACATGGAGCGCGGCCAGATGCGAGTCGAGGCGAACGTGTCGCTCCGACCCCGCGGCAGCGAGGAGTTCGGGACGCGGGTCGAGGTCAAGAACATGAACTCGTTCCGCTCGGTGGAGCGGGCGATCGACTTCGAGATCGAGCGCCAGGCGGCCGCCCTCGACGCCGGCGAGACGCTGACCCAGGACACCCGCGGCTGGGACGAGAACCGCGGCGCCACGTACGTCATGCGCTCGAAGGAGGACTCCCACGACTACCGCTACTTTCCGGAGCCGGACCTGCCGCCGCTCCGCGTCGAGGCGGCCTGGATCGAGGAGGTCCGGGCCCGCCTGCCGGAGCTGCCGGCGGCCCGCCGCGCGCGCTACGCCGGCGACTTCGGGCTGTCGGCCTACGACGCGGCGGTGCTCGTCGCGGATCCGCGGGCCACGGCCTTGTTCGAGGGCGTCCGCACCGCGGACCCCGCAGCGGACCCGAAGGTCGTCGCGAACTGGGTGACCGGCGCCTACCTGGGCCTGCTCAAGACCGATCCCGACGCCGCCGACCGCGTCGATCCCGGAGAGCTGGCCGACCTCCTCCGCCGGGTCGCCGCCGGAGCGCTGTCGGGGACGAACGCGAAGGAGGTCTTCGCCGCCCATGCCGCGAGCGGCGACCCGGTTGCCGCCATCGTCGAGGCCCGCGGCCTCCGGCAGATCTCGGACGCCGGTGCGCTCGGCCCGATCGTCGACGAGGTGATCGCGGCGAATCCGCGGGCCGTCGCCGACTTCCATGCCGGGAAGCCGGTCATCGGCTTCTTCGTCGGCCAGGTCATAAAGGCGACCCGCGGCCAGGCCAACGCGGAGGTCGTCCAGGCGGCCGTCCGCGAGCGGCTCGACGCGGCCGGGGACGGAACCGGGAGCGGAGGACGCGGCGGATGACGCTCGTGAACGTGGGGCTGTGGGTGGCCGGGATCGCCCTGATCATCATCGGCTACGCCCGGGCGAAGGTTCCCTGGAGCCGCTACCAGGCGCTCCGCGAGCAGGATGCCAACGCGGCCCGCTACGAGGCCTGGCGAGGCGGCGTGCGCAACGTCGACAGCTCGACGACCGGCGCCTCGGTCGCGATGCAGATCCTGCGCCGCCAGGCCCAGATCGGCGGGGCGATCGCGCTCGCGGGGTTCGTCCTGGTGTTCCTCGGGTTCCTCATCAAGTAGGCGTCGCCGGGGCACGGGACCCCGCGGGCGCGGTCGGGACCCGCGGACGGGACCCCGCCGCCCGTCCCGAGCCCGGGATTCCGGTTCATTCGAACACCTCGCCCGCCCGGCGCGAGGTTG
>DASTVH010000311.1:0-4088 GCA_035759195.1 Candidatus Limnocylindrales bacterium | reverse complement strand
CGTCCGGCCGGCCCTCGAGCCACCAGCGGACCCCGCCCGCCGCGCTGACTTCGGTGAGCGCGACAACGCCCTCCGTCAGCAGCGAGATCGGGAAGGGGGACGACCAGGCGCCGTAGGGCGCCACCCGCGTGTTCGTCACCGACCGCCCCCCTGTTCGGCCGGCTCCGACGCCGGCGTCCTCCACACCACGACCGCAGTGTAGGTCCTGAGGCGCTTCGTCATCCTGCGGCCCGCTGGCGGGCCGCCGCCGAGGCCCGCCACCCGGGCCGGCGGAGGCGCCGCCCGGGCCCGCCGCCAACGAGCCGAATGCGCCGATTTCGCACGTCGCGCGAGCCACCCCCCTCCGCCGCCGGCGATCTCGGACTCCGAAATCGGACGAGGGTTCGCGTGGTCGGCCGGGTCGCCAATCCTCCAGCCGGACCGGTATGCACCCACGGTCATCTGGATTGGCGGGGAGTCCGTCTACGAGCTCGACCCCCGCGGGCCGGCAGATGCACCCACGGTCATAAGGAGTCGCGGTGAATTCGGCGGCGCGGGCGGCGCGGGCGGCGCGGGCGGCGCGGGCCCCCGAGCCCCGCGGGCCCCAGCCGCGGCCTACGTGCCGTGCTTCCAGGACGAGACGTACTCGATCTGCTCCGGGGTCATCGGGTCGAGGGTGATCCCCAGCGCCTCGAGCTTCAGGCGGGCGACTTCGGCGTCGATCGCCTCGGGCACGACGTAGACCTGAGGCGACAGCGACTCGTGGTTCCGCGCGACGTACTCGGCCGAGAGCGCCTGGTTGGCGAAGCTCATGTCCATGACCGCCGCCGGGTGGCCCTCGGCGGCCCCGAGGTTCACGAGCCGGCCCTCCGCGATCAGGTTCACTCGCTTGCCGCCGAGATCGAACTCCTGGACGTTCTCGCGCGCCTCGCGGACGTGCCCCTCGGCCATCTCCCGCAACGCCGCGAGATCGAGCTCGGCGTCGAAGTGGCCGCTGTTGGCCATCACCGCGCCGTCACGCATCGCGGCGAAGTGCTCCCTCCGGAACACGTTGATGTTGCCGGTCGCGGTCACGAACAGCTCGCCCCACGGCGCCGCCTCGCCGGCGGTCATGACCTGGAAGCCGTCCATGAGCGCCTCGAGGGCCCGGACCGGGTCGACCTCGACGATCGTGACGTGGGCGCCCATCCCGGCCATCCGCGACGCGATCCCCCGGCCGACCCAGCCGTAGCCCGCGACGACCACCTTTCTGCCCGCGAGCAGGATGTTCGTCGCCCGGAGGATCCCGTCGACGGTCGACTGGCCCGTCCCGTAGCGGTTGTCGAAGAGGTGCTTCGTCTGGGCCTCGTTCACGGCCACGACCGGGAAGCCCAGCGCACCGTCGGCCGCCATTGCCTTGAGCCGGATCACGCCGGTCGTCGTCTCCTCGGTCCCGGCGAGGACCTCGGCGACCTGCGAGGGCCGCTCGGCGTGGAGCAGCGACACGAGGTCGCAGCCGTCGTCCATCGTGATCTGGGGATGCGTGTTGGCGACCGCATTGAGATGCGCGTAGTACGTGTCCCGATCCTCCCCGCGGCGGGCGAAGGTCGCGATGCCGTACTCGGCGACGAGGGCCGCCGCGACGTCGTCCTTCGTGGACAACGGGTTCGAGGCCGCGAGGACCACCTCCGCTCCCCCGGCGGCCAGCGTCCGCATGAGGTTGGCCGTCTCAGTCGTGACGTGGAGGCACGCCCCGATCCGCAGCCCGGCCAGCGGCTGCTCCCGCTCGAATCGCTCGCGGATCAGGCGCAACACCGGCATCTCGCGCTCGGCCCACTCGATGCGCCGGACGCCCTCGGCGGCCAGGCCGAGGTCGGTCACGTCGTGGGCGGGCAGCCCCGCGGTGGCCGGGTCCGGCCGGGTCGTGCTTGTCATCGCTTGTCGGTCTCCTTGCGGGCGAAGAAGCGCCGGAGCGGCGCCGTGAGATCCGGCCACGGCGAACCGAGCCGGTGGACGAGGCGCTCCTCGAACCGGACGTGCTCGGCATACCCGAGCCGCTGGTAGGCCTGGAGGGCGGGCGGATTGTCGGAGCGGACGTTGAGGGCAACCTGGTCGCACGAGCGGAGCAGCTCGCCCGTCACCGCGCTGGTGACCGCCTTGGCGTAGCCCCGGCCGCGGAAATCGACGTGGGTCAGGACGTTGCCGACGACGGCGAGGCGCGCCTCGCGGCTGATCACGTGGGTTCCGGCCGCGGCGATGAGCCGGCCGTTGACGCGGATCCCGTAATACACGCCCTCGGCGATCGCCGACGACGGCAGCCACGACGCGAACCCGAGCTGGTAGAGCCGATTGAGCTCACCGATCTCGACCGGCAGGAGCCGCTGGACCTCCGCCGGGTAGGGCCGGAAGCGAGCCCGGTCGACCCACATCCGGACCATGGGCGGACCGGCGTCGACGCGGTAGACGCTCTCGACGGCCGGCATGCTCTCCGTGCGGGCGGCGACATAGGCGGCGCGGGGCCGGATCACCTCGCGGAGGATCGCCTCGATCCCCTCGGACTGGCCCATGACGAAGAGGGGCTGCGGCGTCATGCCCGAATACTCGAGGGCGACGGCGACGAGCTGGTCCCCGTTGAACGCGGCACCCCAGCGGGTCCGCGAGAACTCGCGCTCCTCGAGATCGCAGATCGCGTACGCCGCGAACAGGCGGTCCTGCTCGAGGAACTCACGGAGGACCGCCCGATCCTGGATCGTCCGCACCGTCAGGGCACCCCGGGCCCGGCGGCCGGAGATCGCGACGCTGGCCATCAGGCGGGCCCATCCGCGACGGGCAGGGGCGTGGTCGGGCCGGGCGGCGGCTGGACGGTCGACGGGGTCGCCTCGCCGGCGGTGAACGGCGGGGTCCGGAGGCCGTCGGCGGTCACGAACGAGGTGACGAGCTCGCCCGGGGTGATGTCGTGGAGCGTGACCTTGGCCTCGCTGCCGCGCGGGGCGATCGCCATGTCGCCGATGTGGTCGAGCTCGCCCGCCGGCCGGACGCCGATGACGACCTCGGCGCCCGAGGCGATCGCCGGGTCGATCGCGCTCGCCGGCGCGCAGGCGAGCAGGGGAACGCCCTGCCGGATCGCCGCGACGGCAATCCCGTACGTGCCGAGCGCCGCCGCGACGTCCCCGTTCGCGGCGACGCGGTCGGCGGTCACGAGGATCGCGTCGACGTCGCCGGCGGCGATCGTCGAGGGCGCGGCCGCGTCCGCAATGAGGACGTAGGGCACACCGGCCGCGGCCAGCTCCCAGCACGAGACCCGGGCCCCGGCCAGTCCGGGGCGGCCCTCCGGAACGACGACCCGGACCTCCCGCTCCGCGTGATGGGCGGCGATCGCGACCGCGAGCGCCGTGCCCGCCTGGCCGCCGGCGAGCGTGCCCGCCGGGCCGTGGACGAGGAGGCGAAGCGGCCCGTCGGTCGGTCGCGGGAGCGACTCGATCACCGTCAGGCCCGTCTCGATCAGCCGCCCGTGGTCGGCGGTCGCGTCCGCGACGACGCGTTCGGCGGCCGCCAGCATCGCGGCAGCGATCGCGTCACCGTCCTCGTCGAGCTCGCCGATCGCCTCGTACGCCGCAATCACGCGGCGGACCGCGTCCCGCAGGCTGCCGAGTGTCGGCGCCGAGTTGATGAGCGCGTTCGCCGCTCCGCGGAGGGTCGCCCGCCGGGCATACGGCCGCGAGCCCCGGACCTTCGCCGCGGTCAGGGCCAGGCCGAGCCCCGCGGCCTGGCCGATCGCCGGGCCGCCGATGACGATGCCATTGCGGACCGCCCAGCTCACCTCGGCCGCCGACCGCGCGACATGCTCGGTGACTGCGCGCGGCAGGGCCCGCTGGTCGACGAACCGGATCGCGTCGCCGTCGAAGCGGAATGAGGTCCGGAAGACCGGCCCGGCCGCCTCCTCGACGAGGCCCGCGGCATCGCGCCGGCCGATCTCGGTCTCTTCCAGCGCCGCCCGGGCCGGGTCGAGGATCGCTCCGGCGAGTTCGGCCGACGTCCGCTGGAGCGCCTGCGCCGCGCCCATCATCGTCGCGGCGGTGTTCGCGAGGTCGCCCGCGAACTGTCGGAAGAAGCGGCGCCGGCCAAGGTCG
>DASTVH010000310.1:0-7107 GCA_035759195.1 Candidatus Limnocylindrales bacterium | reverse complement strand
CGCCCGACCTCATCGCCGGCTTCGCCGACGCGATCGCCGAACGACGGCTCGGCACGCGCGGCGTGGACGCTCGAGTAGCGGGGGCCGGTCGTCTGCGGCCAGGTCATCCTGCGACCCTTGTCGCGGTTCATCCAGAGCCAGCCGAGGCCGATCCCGGCCATCGCCGCGGGTACGGGGTTGCGCTTGATCGTCTCGACCAGGCCCTCCCCGGTCTCGCGGGCGGTCGTCCCCGCCTCCGTCACGATGTCGCCTGCCGTCGATGCCATCGATTCCACCTTTCCGACCGTCGCCTCGCGGACGGTCTCCTTTGCGCCGGCGACGAGATTGGCCGGGTCGAGGCGCTGGCCCAGTTCGTCCAGCGTCTCGCTCATGCCGCTCCGCGTCGCGTCGATTTCCTGGGTGAGTCGCTCGACCTCCGGGCTCGCCTCATCGGCATCCGCGGGGCCATCGCCCCACGATGTGCCCGCGGGCTCGCCCGGGGTCCATCGGTCGTTCATCAGGTGCGCTCCTTCACGAGCTCGGCGTCCTCCTGGAGGGACTCGATCGTCCGCTTCGGCGTCAGGTCGGCGTTGGCGAGGCCCGATCGCCCCCTGGCCATCAGGGCGCCTCCGATCGCAGCGACGACGACACCGACGAGCAGCGCCGCGATCCACGGGTCGAGGCCGGCCTCGATGAGCCCCAGCACGAGTGCCGCGAGCAGGACGAGCAGCCCGGCATAGGCAAGGGCTCCGCCCAGACCGACCATGGCCGCATCGCGGCCGGCCGCACTGGCCCGGTCGGTCATCTCGGTTCGGGCCAGCTCGATCTCCTTGCGGACGAGGGTCGACATCTGGCCGACCAGGTCGCCGAACAGCTCCCCGAGCGACCGATCGTCACGTCGCTCGGTCATCTCAGCGCTCCTTCGTGCTTCCGCCGGAGATGCGCGAGGATCGCGCGGTCGTCGAGCCCGCGGAAGCGCCGCGGCCGACCTGGCTCGCCTGGTCGGCTGTCGAGGAACTGGGCGAGCCCGTCGCCGCCGCGCTGGTCCGCCGCGACGTCGCGCTCGGCTGGGTGCTCGCGGTCGACCCGCTCATCGATCGGGCCGAGGCCGAGCGGGAGCTCACGGCGCCGGGGCTCGATGGACCGGCCTCATACGCGGCAGCGCCGTAGGCCGATCGGCCGTAGTCGCTCGGCCCGTAGTCGGACCGGCCGGACATGCCGGCCCGGACGCCGGAGCCCATCGAGGTGCTGCTCTTGAGGAGCCGCCCGATCGCGAGCCCGGCAAGGAGCGCGCCACCGACCACGAGGACCGGCTGCTGTCGGGCGAACCTGGTGGCCTCGTCGATCAGCTCGCCCGCGTCGTGGACGCGGAGGTACTGGGCGGCCTCCTCGACCCGTCCGGCCGCGGTGTCGGCGAACTCGGCGATCTCCGGCCGCTCGCCCCGGAGCCCGGAGCCTGCCTCACGTACGGCTCGGGCGACCTGATCGAGCGTCTCGCCGGCCTTCGTCATCGTACGCGATGCCTGCGTCTCGGCCGTCCGCCCGGCCTGATCGATCAGGCCGCTGGCGGCATCCTGGAGCCGCTCGCCGCCGATCGGGCGTGCCTGATCCATGTTCCTGGCATTCGTTGCCATCTGCGTCACCTCTCGTTGCTGTCCCGCACGTCGCGGCATGGCCTGACCGACTGGGGTGCCCGTGTCTCGTTCGGGCCGGTCCGGTCATGCTCGCGACCGATCGCTCTCGGGCGGTGCCCCCATGCACCGAGGCAGGCTGTCATCCGTCTAACAGCGGCCGGCCCCGCCCGGATGTCGGGTCGCCTCGCGGGCGTAGCATCTGTCGGGCCATGAACCGGCTGCGGCCACTCCGCTTCGTCACCGTCGCGATCGCCGCTGCTACCGGCGTCACCCTGTCGACGGTGGCGGTCGCCGTGCTCGAGACGCAGCTCGGTGTGCCCGACGCGTCGAGCGTCTACGTCGTGGCGGTCGCGATCATCGCGATCTGGTCCGGCGTGCTCGGCGCGGTCGTGACCGCCATCTTCGGCGTCCTCGTCTACGACTTCGTCTTCACCGAGCCGCGCTACACCCTGACCGTGTCGGACCCGGGCGAGTGGCTGAACCTCCTGCTCCTTCTGTTCGTCGCGGTCACGGTCGGTCAGCTGGCCGCCCTTCAGCGCCTTCGGACCCGAACGGCGGTCGCCCGAGACGCGGAGTCGCGGACGTTGTTCGAGGTCACCCGGGCGCTGGCCACCCGGACCTCCACGGGCGATGCGCTTTCGACGATCGCCGACGCCATGGCTCGCGCGACCGGAATGAGCGCCGTGTGGATCACCCTCGGTGGCGACGAAGCCGGCGAACGGGTCGTTGCCCAGAGCTCGGATCGTCCGTTGCCGCACCCCGTGCGCGCGTATTCAGTACTCCACCCGGCGGCCGTCGGCGAGAGTCACTGGACGCTCATCCGGACACCATCGTCGCAGCCGAGGCCACCCGGTTCGTCGCCGGCGATGTTCCGCGTCCGCATCACCGACGCTGGGCGACCGGCGGGTTCGATCTGGGTGCAGCGATCGGCCGCAGACGAGGCGCCGGACGCCCGCTCCACGGCCCTGCTCGTCGTCGTCGCGGATCTCATATCGCAGGCGCTCGCCCACGACCGCCTCGACGAGGAGCGCCGCCGCGCGGAGATCGCGCGGCAGAGCGACGCCGTCAAGACGGCGCTCCTCGAGTCCGTGTCCCACAACCTCCGCACGCCGCTCGCGGCGATCCGCGCCTCGGCCGGGACCCTCATGGACCCCGGCGTCGAACTGGCCGACGAGGAGGCTCGCGCGAGCGCCGCATCGATCGACCGGGAGGCCCAGCGCCTCAACAGGCTCGTCGGCAACCTGCTCGACCTCAGCCGGATCGAGGGTGGCGCCCTGAAGGCCGTCCGGGAGATCGTCGACCTCGACGAGGTGCTGTTCCGATCGCGGACCCACGTTGCCCCGCGTGCCGGATCGCGGTCGATCGATGTCGACGTTCCGGCCGGGACCACCGTCTTCGGGGACCCCGTCCTGCTCGAGGAGGCCGTCGTCAACCTCCTCGACAACGCGGTCGCCCACACGCCCGAACGGACCCGGGTCCTGGTGTCGGCGCGGGCACTTGGCGAGGCCGGCGTTCGACTGACGATCGAGGACTCGGGCGCCGGTGTCCCGCCATCGCACCTTGACCGGATCTTCGACAAGTTCTACCGACTCGAGGCGAGCGGCGGCGGTCGGGGCGGCGGCTCGGGTGTCGGCCTCGCCGTCGTCCGTGGGTTCGCCGAAGCGATGGGCGGCCGCGTCACGGCCCGCCAGAGCACCCTCGGCGGCCTCGCGATCGACATCGACCTGCCGGCGGCGCCTGCCGAGGGCCTGCCCGGCGAAGTGGCATGACCGGACCCGGCGCTGCGAGCGGGCCTCTCGTGCTCCTCGTCGAGGATGACGAAGGGACCCGCTCCGCCCTGCGACGTGACCTGCTGGCCCGCGGCTACCGCGTGGACGATGTGCCGGATGGTCGAAGCGCGCTCGCGCGCTGGAGCGCTCATCGCCCGGACGTCGTCCTGCTCGACCTGGGGCTCCCGGACATGGACGGCGCCCGCGTGATCCGTCACATCCGCCGTGAAGCCCAGACGCCGATCCTCGTCCTGTCCGCCCGCGATGCAGAGGTCACGAAGGTGGAGGCGCTCGACCAGGGCGCGGACGACTACGTGACCAAGCCGTTCGGCACGGCGGAGCTCCATGCGCGGCTGCGGGTCATGCTGCGGCGGGCCGGAGGCCCGACGGCCGATGCGGCCGGCCGGGTCGTCGCCGGGCCGCTCCTGCTCGACGTCGCCCGGCACGAGGTCACGGTCTCCGGCGTGGGCGTCGACCTGAGCCCGCGGGAGTTCGAGGTCCTGCGGGTGCTCCTGGCCCATCGTGGCCGCCTCGTCACCCGCGGACGCCTCCTCCGTGCGGTGTGGGGCGAGGCCTACAGCGGCGAGGACCACTACGTCCACGTCTACGTCAGCCAGATCCGTCGCAAGCTGGGCTCCGTCGACCCAGACGGTGCGCTGCGGGACCTGATCGCGACCGAACCGGGCGTCGGCTATCGGGTACGCGCCGACTGAATTCGGCCCGACTTGAGGGTCCCTTGAGCCCAGGACCGGCCGCACGGCGCCCGGTCTCTTGGGGCCCGGGACTACGTTGAGGTCGTGGACGCCCACGGCATCGTGCACCTGCCATTCGCACCGTCTCCCGACATCGACGGACTACTTGCCGAGCTGTTCACGGCGATCGATCTCGTCGCGAGCGGCGCCGCCGTCCGGGTCATCGTGTCCAACCTGCCGCCGGTCGATTCGGTCGTCGCCCGAGCGCTCGCCCGGGCTCACGCCTCGCGTGTCGAGCTCAGGATCGAGCGATCACCCTCGGGTTCCATCTGCGTGCGGGTGAGTCCGCTTCGACCTTGATCGGCGGAAGGCGACCACTGACCGGCCGCAAGGTCGGCGACCGCCGGGTCCGCGTCGATCGACCGCACGCGGCGTACTTCCGGTACACGGGCCCGAGCCAGCTCGTCGCCCGCGAGTCGGCATCGCGCCCGCGGACGGCCTGGGGCAGGTCGCTGGCGCGGGCTCGCGGGGTCCTGTTCGGGCGGCCCCTCTCCAATTACGAGGAGATGGAGGAACGGCTGCCGAAGAAGAAGGCCCTCGCGATCTTCAGCTCCGATCCGATCAGCTCGTCGGCTTACGCCACCGAGGAGATCCTCAGGGTCCTGGTCCTGGCCGGCGCCGGCGCCCTGCTGCTGAGCCTGCCGATCGCTGCGGCGATCGCGCTCCTCCTCGCGGTCGTGTCGACGAGTTACCGCCAGATCGGGTATGCCTACCCGTCGGGCGGCGGGGCGTACGCCGTCGCGCGGGCCAACCTCGGACGCGGCGCGTCCCTCGTTGCGGCAGGGGCCCTGCTCGTCGACTACGTCATGACCGTTGCGGTCTCGACCGCATCGGCCGTCGAGCAGATCACCTCGGCCGTCCCGGCGATCTACGACGAGCGAATCCTGATCGGCGTCGGCGCGATCCTGCTGATCACCCTGGGGAACCTGCGGGGCCTCCGCGAGTCCGGCAACATCTTCGCCCTCCCGACGTATCTCTTCGTCGGCTCGGCGCTGTTCATGATCGCGGTGGGGACCTTTCGCGTCGTGGTGCTCGGCGAGGGCCAGCCGCCCCCGGACCCGGTCCCGGGCGCACCCGATCCGCTCCAGGCGGTCGGTCTCCTCCTCATCCTGCGGGCCTTCGCGTCGGGTTCGGTCGCCCTGACCGGCACGGAGGCGATCGCCAACGGCGTCCCCGCGTTCAAGCCGCCCGAGCCGGTCAACGCGGCCAAGACCCTCACCGCGGTTGCGGTGCTCCTCGCCGTCCTGTTCATCGGCATCACGTTCGTCGCCGACAGCTTCGGGATCGTGCCCGTCGACGAGCCGGTCAAGAAGACCGTCATCAGCCAGGTGGCCGGAACCGTCTACGGGGGCGGCTCGATCGGCTTCTACCTCTTCCAGGCCTTCACCGCGCTCATCCTCTTCCTCGCGGCGAACACCTCCTACAACGCGTTCCCGCGGCTCGCCGCGATCCTCGCGAACGACGGCTACATGCCGCGACAGTTCGCCTTCCGCGGCGACCGCCTGGCGTTCACCGCGGGCATCGTGATCCTCTCCGCCGTGGCGATCGGGCTCCTCGTCGCGTTCGGCGGCGACACGCACGCCCTGATCCCGCTCTACTCGGTCGGAGTGTTCGTGTCGTTCACGATCAGCCAGAGCGGGATGGTGAGGCACTGGCTCCGAGAGAAGGGGGCCGGGTGGCCGCGGCGGCTCGCGATCAACGGGTTCGGAGCCGTGCTGACCGTGGTCGTCGCCGTCGTCGTGACGGTTGCCAAGGCCCCCGAGTCGCTGCTCGTCGCGGTGGTCATCCCGATCCTCGTGCTGGTCATGCTCTTCATCCGGCGCCAGTACGGCGCGTCCGCGGCAAGCCTGGCCGTTCCCGTGGACGGTCGGTTGCCGGTGCCGCACCGGGAGGAACGGGTCGTCGTCCCCGTTCCGGGCATCGACCGGGCCGTCGTCCAGGCAATCAACGTCGGCCGGACGATCGCAGATGACGTGCGGGCCGTGCTGATCTCGGACGATCCCGATGCGGCAGCGCGGGTCCAGGAACGATGGGCACGGCAGCTCCCCGACGTCCCGCTCGTGGTCGTTGAGTCGCCGTATCGCGCGCTCATCGGGCCGCTGCTCGCCTACCTCGACGTCCTCGACGCCGCGTGGCCGCCGGACAGGGACGCCCCAATCACGTTCGTCGTGATCCCCGAATACGTGGCCCGGCGCTGGTGGGAACGCCTCCTCTACAACCAGTCCGCCAAGCGGCTCCGGGCGGCCCTCCTGGGGCGGCGTCACACGGTGGTGGTCAACGTCCCCTATCGCCGGGACGAGCCCGAGACGCAGGCGGCGACGGCCGCCCTCGGCGCATGAGCATCGGGCGGCTGGTCCGGATCGCGCTCAGGGGCCTGGCGTGGGCCTGGATCATCGGGCCGCCGGCGCTGATTGCGGTCGAGCTCCTCGCCGGGCGCACGACCCTCGCCGGGGCGGCCGACCTCGTGATCTGGCTCGTCCTGCCGTGGCTGGCGGTCCTCGGCGCGCTGGTCGTGGCCCTCGCCGTACTGGGCCCGTACCGGCCGCGACCGGCGCGGTCACCGGGCGGGCGGAACCGCTGACGACCACTGGCCGGGCTCGACCGAGCCGCGGGGCGGATGGTAGATTCGGGCCCGCACGAGCACCGCTCGCCGGTCGGGCGGGAGTAACTCAGTTGGCAGAGTGTCTGCTTCCCAAGCAGAATGTCGCGGGTTCGAATCCCGTCTCCCGCTCCACGTCCTTCCTTCCCTCGACATGACAGCCCTTGTCCCGTGGCGGCGCGTCCCGTCGACCTCCTTGTCCGACTAGCGCGCGAGCGGGCGCGGCAAGCAGCCTTGACCGCGCTCCATGGCGAGTCCATCTTGGGCCCATCCATTCGCTGCGATCCGATGGAGGAGGGCTCGAGCTCGATGGAGCGTGACGACCCCGCCTACGAGGGCCAGCGTGAGTACACCCCGCTCTTCCTCAGGATCTA
>DASTVH010000309.1:0-5364 GCA_035759195.1 Candidatus Limnocylindrales bacterium | reverse complement strand
GGTGGAGCACCTCGGCGAGACGCGGTGCCGCGGCGGCGTCGCCGACGCCGATGACCTGGCGCCGCGCGCCGGCCGGGTTCGTCAGGGGGCCGAGCAGGTTGAACGCCGTCCGGACGCCGATCTCGCGGCGGGTCGGCCCGGCGTGCTTCATCGCCGGGTGGAAGTTCGGGGCGAAGAGGAAGGCGAAGCCGATCTCGCGGAGGGCGACGCCGGCCGACGCCGCGTCGTGGTCGATCCGGACGCCGAGCGCGTCGAGCACGTCGGCCGAGCCGGCCCGCGACGTCACGGCCCGGTTGCCGTGTTTCGCGACGGGCACGCCGGCGGCCGCGACGACGAGCGCGGCCGCCGTCGAGATGTTGAACGTCCCACTGCCGTCTCCGCCCGTGCCGCACGTGTCGACGACGCCGTCGGGCGCCTCGACGCGGGTGACCCGGTCGCGCATCGCGGCGGCGAAGCCTGCCAGCTCGTCGACGGTCTCGCCGCGCATCCTGAGGGCCACGAGCAGCGCGGCCAGCTGGGACGGCGTCGCCTCACCGTCCATGACGGCGCCCATCGCGGCTCGGGCCTCGTCGAGCGACAGCGTCCGTCCGTCGACGACGGCGGCCAGCGCCGTCCGAACGTGTTCGCTCACGGCACCGCCTCCGCCAGGCCGGCCGTCGCGAACGAGCCGCTCGCGTCGTCGAGCCGCGACGCCTCCCCCTCCCCGGCGAGGCGGAGGAAGTTCGCGAGCAGGTGCGGGCCCTCGGGCGTGAGCACGGACTCCGGGTGGAACTGGACGCCCTCGAGCGGCAGCGAGACGTGGCGGATGCCCATGACGACGCGTTCCTCTTCGCTCATCGCCGTCACGCGCAGCTCCGGCGGGAGCGTGGCCGCGTCGACGCAGAGCGAGTGGTAGCGGGCGGCCATGAACGCCGGCGGCATGCCGGCGAGGAGACCGGCCCCGTCGTGGGTCACCTCCGATGCCTCCCCGTGGACGAGCGTCGGCGCTCGGACGATCGAGGCGCCGAACGCCGCGGCCATCGACTGCATCCCGAGGCAGACGCCGAGCAGCGGGATCTCCCGCTCGCGGGCGACCTCGATCGTGTCGACCGAGACGCCGGCGGACGTCGGGTCGCCCGGCCCGGGCGAGATGACGATGCCCCGCAGGTCGGCGGACTCATCGGCTGCGAGCGATTCGAGGCCCGCCCGATCGATCGCGTCGTTGCGGAGGACCCGGACGTCGGCGCCCGCCGCCTGCAGCGCCTGGACGAGGTTGAACGTGAAGGAATCGTAGTTGTCGATGACGAGGATCACGGGACCGGCTCCATCGCGGGCTCGGCCGACTTGGGCTGCTCCGGGATGCCGGCCGCAAGCTCGATCGCCCGGCGGAGGGCGGCGGCCTTGTGTTCGGTCTCCTCGAACTCGCGTTCGGGGACGCTGCCGGCGACGATGCCGGCGCCGGTGTGGACGTGGGCCTGGCCCTCGCGGAGGACCGCGCTGCGGATCGTGATCGCCGTGTCGAGGTTGCCGTCGTAGCCGAGGGAGCCGACCGCGCCGCCGTAGAGGCCGCGACGCTCGCGCTCGGCCGCCGCGATCAGCTGCATCGCCCGGACCTTCGGGGCACCCGACAGCGTGCCGGCCGGGAAGACCGACCGCAGCGCGTCGAGCGCGTCGACGTCCGGCCGCAGCCGGCCCTCGACGTGGGACACGAGATGGAGGACGTGGCTGTAGCGCTCGACCTCCATGTATTTGCTCACCGTGACCGTGCCCGCCCGGGAGACCCGCCCAAGGTCGTTGCGGCCGAGGTCGACGAGCATGATGTGCTCGGCCCGCTCCTTGGGGTCGCGCTGGAGCTGCTCGGCGAGGATGCGATCCTCCTCGTCGGTCGCGCCGCGCGGTCGCGTCCCGGCGATCGGGTGGGTCGTCAGCTTGTCGCCCTCGACCTGGAGGAGCAGCTCGGGGCTTGCCCCGACGACCTCGAACGCCGGCGTCCGGACGAAGAACAGGTAGGGGCTGGGGTTGACCCGGCGCAGCGCCCGGTAGAGGCCGATGCCGTCGAGCGGTCGCGCCGTGGCGGGATCGGTCGGCAGCGGGAACGACTGGCGGCGGGCGAGGACGACCTGGATCGCCTCGCCGGCGGCGATCGCGTCCTTGGCGATCTCGACCGCCCGGATGTACTCCTCGCGGCCGAGACTCGTCTCGATCCGGTCGTCGCGGATCGCCTCGGCGGCCGTGCTCGCGGTACGGCTCCCGGCGAGTTCGGCCGCGCTCGGCCGGGCGGTCCGCTCGAGGGCCTCGAAGATCGCGGTCTCGGCGATGCGGTAGCGGCCCTCGAGGTCCGGCGCGGCGGTGTGGAGCGAGGCGATCGCGCTGAGCGTGTGGGTCAGGTGGTCGAACACGAGGACGAGGTCGGTCTCGATGAAGGCAGCCGTCGGGACGCCGACCGGGTCCGGGCCGGGCAGGGGGACGGTCGGCTCGAAGAGCGACACCGCGTCGTACGCCAGCGCGCCGACGGCGCCGCCGGTGAAGCGGGGCATCCCGGCCGTCGGCTCGACCCGGCGGCGCGGCACGAAGCGGCGGATCGCCTCGAGGGGGTCGGGCGCCGGCTCGACGTCGACCGGCAGGTCCGGCGTGAACTCGACGACGCCGACCGGCCGGCTCTGGATCCGGGCCGTGCCGTCCCGGACTTCGAGCAGCCGCCGCGGGCCGACGCCGAGGAACGAGTAGCGGCCGAGCCGCTCGCCGCCCTCGACCGACTCGAGGAGGTACGCCGAGCCGCCGTCGTCGAGGCGCAGGAAGGCCCCGATCGGCGTCTCCAGGTCGGCGGGGCGGGTCGCCCGGAGGAGGATCGTGTCCGCGCTCGGGGCGAGGCGTTTCGCCTGGGTGAGGCTGAGCGGGTCGGTTGTCGTCATGTCGGTGGCCTCCGCGCGGACCGTCGCGCCGTGGAATCAAGAACGACCGTTTCGTCCAGGGACGAAAGGTCGTGCCTTCCGCGGTGCCACCCTCATTCGGCGATGCCGCACTCGGTGACCGACGGGCCGCGGGTCCGGGACTCCCGGCCGGCCGATCGGCGCTGCCCTCTATCGCTGGCGCTCTGCGCCGGAGCCTACTGGGCTGGCGGCTGGGCCGCGTCGCCGTTCGGTCCGGAGGCTCCCGGGTCCATTCACCGCCGCCGCCGCCCCGGTTTCCACCAGCCACCGGGTCTCTCTGCCGACGCTCGACGGGTACTCGTCCCGTTCACAGCCCGTTCATTCGCGATGTGGCCGGGAGTATGGGACGGTCGGGCCGAGGGCGTCAAGCGCCGGGGGCGGGGGCGGCGGCCTCCGGGCTCCGGCCGACGCGGCATCCGGGCTCCGGCTCAGCCGGTCACCACCGCCAGCCGGGGATCGATTCGAGCGCGTCGGCCTGCTCGGGATCGATCGAGCCTTCGTTCCGGCGCGCCCGATACGTCGCAGCCCACAGGCCGAGCGGGAAGCCGTCGGCAGTCGTCTCGTCCGATCCCGGTTCGATCGTGCCGCCATCGCCGCCCCGCTGCTGGGCGTGCCAGAGGCCGGTCTCGAAGAACGTATCGACCTCGCTCCACGTCCCGTCGGCCTCGCGGCGGAGGGTTCGCTCGCAGGCGTAGCACCAGCTCCAGTGCTCGCCCGGCTCGAGCGAACGGACGACCTTGTGTCCGGTCTCGGCGACGTGGGCCGACGCGTGGCGGTTCGGGCTCGAGTCGCAGCAGCCGGTCCGGCCGCAGGCGAGGCACTGGCGAAGATGAACCCAGGTGCCGCCGACCTCGAGGCAGGTCTCGCAGCCGTCCGCCGCAGGACCGAAGCCCTCGACGCCGACGATGTGCGGGCAGGTGGCCTTCATGCCGGAGACCGTACCATCAGGCGGTGGAACGCTCCGATCCTTCACGCCGAGCCGGACGCCGACGCCTCCGCCCCTCGGCCGCCCCGACGCCCGCGGGGTCGCCGACCGGCTCGCCGCCGGGTCCGCCTCCCGGCAGCCGAACGGTCGACGGCGATGCGAACGCCCGCTGGCGCGCGCTGCTCGAGAGCGACGGCCCGATCCTCGCCGACGGCGCGATGGGCACGATGCTCTTCGCGGCCGGGCTCCAGTTCGGCGACCCGCCCGAGGTCTGGAACCTGAGCCAGCCCGAGGTCGTCCGGCGGATCCACCGCGGCTACCTCGAGGCCGGGTCGCGGATCGTCATGACGAACACGTTCGGCGGCAACCGGCTGCGCCTCGCGTTGCACGGCCTCGAGGATCGCGTCGACGAGCTGAACCGGACCGCGGCGATCCTCCTGCGGGCCGAGGTCGAGGCGGCGGTCGCGGAGCGCGGCGAGCAAGCGCGCGCCCTCGTCGCCGGCGATATCGGGCCGAGCGGCGAGATCATGGCGCCGCTCGGGACGCTGGACGCGGCCGAAGCCGTCGACGTCTTCGCCGAACAGGCGGCCGCCCTCGTCGCCGGCGGCGTCGACCTCATCTGGATCGAGACGATGTCGCACCTCTCCGAGATCGAGGCCGCGATCGCCGGCGTCCGGCGCGTCGCGCCGGGCGTGCCGATCGTGGCCACGATGACGTTCGACACCCGCGGCCACACGATGATGGGCGTCTCCCCCGAGCAGGCGGTTGCGGCGCTCGCCGCGGCCGGCGCCGACGCGATCGGTGGCAACTGCGGCAACGGGCCCAACGAGCTCCTGCCGGTCATCGAGCGGATGCGGTCGGCGGCGCCGGAGGTGACCCTTGTCGCCAAGTCGAACGCCGGGATGCCCGAGCTCGTCGACCTGCGGGCGGTCTACCGGGCCGATCCAGCTACGATGGCCGGCGCGGCCCGCGACTTCCGGGCCGCCGGGGCACGGATCATCGGTGCCTGCTGCGGCAGCACGCCCGAGCATCTCCGGGCCATGGCCGAGGCCCTGACCGGCGAGGCGACGCCGGCCTGACGTGCTCAGCCGCCCGTCGAGCCCAGCACGTCGATCCCCGGACGGCCCCCGCCGCTTCCGGCGGCCTCCACGAGTTCGCGGTACACGGCCTCGTACTCGTCGGTCATCCGCGCCGGGGAGAAGCGCTCGAGGGCCCGCCGGCGGATCTCCGTTCGGTCGAGCTCGCGGATCCGGCTGACCGCGAGCTCGGCCTCGGTCAGGTCGTCGACGAGGAAGCCGTCGACGCCGTGCTCGATCGTCTCGGTCAGGGCGCCGGCCCGGCGGGCGATCACCGGCGTCCCGGTCGCGAGGGACTCGATCGCGACGAGCCCGAACGGCTCCGGCCAGGCGCCGAGCATCACTGTCGCCAGGGCGCCGGCATACAGCGGATCGCGCTCGAGCGAGCCGACCTCGCCGAGGAACTCGACCGTGCCCTCCTCGATCGCCGGCTTCACGACCTCCTCGAAGTGCT
>DASTVH010000308.1:0-5121 GCA_035759195.1 Candidatus Limnocylindrales bacterium | reverse complement strand
CCGTCGCGGCGGCCTCCGTCGCCGGATCGACGCCGGCGTGGATCGGTTCGGACGTCGCCGTGGCCGGGTCCGTGGGGCCACGGTCCGTCTCGCCGTTATGGAACGCGACGATCCTCCTGGTGACGTCGGCGACGACCTCCTCGGTCGGCCGGTCGACGTCGACGATCTGGAAGGCCGGCAGGACGCGGGCGAGGTCGAGGTACTCCGCGCGGCGCTGGGTGACGTAGGCCGGCGTCCCGGCCTTGCGGGCGAGCAGGACCTCGGTCGGCGCATCGAGGAAGAGCGCGAGGTCCGGCCGCGGGTACCAGCGATCGAGGACGTAGCCGTGGATCCGGACGTCGAGGCTCCGCCGGTCCGGGCGAGGCGCGATGGCCCCGGCGTAGTAGTCGCAGAAGAAGTGGCGATCGAAGACGACCGTGGCCGGCCGTCGCTGGATCCGCCGGGCCAGCACCGCCCGATATGCCTCCTCGAGCAGCCAGTTCGCCATGCGGACGAGCCGGCGGATCGTGCCGAGCGGACCGATCCGAGTGCTCGGCTCGTGCCCGACGGTCATGTCCGTCCGGCCGCCCCGACGGCGCTTGATGGCGAGCGCGAGGCGCGTCGTCGGCAGCATGACGGGGCTGGCCTCGAGGTTGACGCCCATGTAGAGGTATTCGGCGTCGATCGGCAATCTCCGGACGACTTCCCTCGCCACGGTCGACTTGCCCGCGCCGTCCACGCCGATCAGGGCCACACTCCGGCCGAGCCTGACGGGTGGTGCGGGTGACGCCGAACCGGCCCGGTCGGTGTAGTTCATGGCAGACCTGGTTCCTCAGCGGGGCGCACCGGCGGCGCCGCCGGGGATCAACGCTGGGGAGTGTAGGTCAAGTCCATCGTCCACGTGAAAGGCGAGGAAGGCTCATGGCCCGCCGTTGCGCCCGATTGCGTTGACCCCCGGCACCGTCAGGAGTCCCCGGCGGCGGGTCGCGGCAGGGCATCGGAGATCAGCCCGTGGAGCGATGGGATGTCCGGCGGGTACGGGTGCCGGACGAGCAGGCACGGTCGCGATGTGAAGGCGGCGACGAGCCGCTCCTCGAGGAGCGCCGGGAGGCGCTCGAGGAAGGCGTTCCGGCGGTCCGGGAATGCGTATCGCCAGGTGAGGTAGAGCGCCTCGAGGTCGAGCAGCTCATGGACGACCGTGGCGGCCGTCCGGCGAGCGACGAGCGCTGCGTCCGCCGGCTCGGCCGACGCCTGCGGATCGCCCGAGCTCTCGATCAGGACGATCGTGTCGAGCGGGACGAGGCCGGTCGCGACCCGGCCGTCGAAGACCCGCTCGGGCGGGATCTGCAGCGAGCGCTGGTTCTCGGCCATCGATCCGAGCCGCCGGGCCAGGTCGCCCGGCGCCGAGACGCGGACGAGCGGCAGGCGGGCCGCGCCGGACAGCAACCCCGACGTCGCGGCGGCGGCGCCCAGGCGCAGCCGGCGACCCATGCCGATCCTCGCCAGCAGGCGGGGCACCATCGCGAGCTGCCAGTCCCAGAGGCGCATTGGCTCCGGCAGGCCCGCCATCGACGTCCCGTCCCCGGTGACGAAGACCCATTCATCGCCGACGTACGTGGCTCCATGATCGGCGAAGGCCAGGAGCGCCTCGGACTTGCCGCCCTTTGCCCAGCCGGTGACGAGCGTCCCTCGGCCGTCGGCGACGAACGCGCTCGCATGGACCGGGACGATGCCCTTCGACAGGAGCGTCACGGCGACGATCGGGAGGAGGAACGGGATCGCCGGCGCTCCGCGTTCGGCGACGATCTCGAGCGGGCGGCTGCCGATCTCGCCGACCGGGATCCGCACGCGGACGCTCGTCTTGCGGCGACCGCGGAGGACGAGGAAGTCGTCGTCCGAGTAGGCCGCCTCGCGGCCGAGCGGCCGGAGCGTGCCCCGGACCTCGAGCCGGTCGACGAAGCGGACGACCAGGTCGGCCTCGGTCGCGGCGACCTCCGGCAGCGGGCCGAGCTGGCGACGGAGCCGAGCGATCTCGTCGGCCCGGGCATCGGCGAGGGCGATCGTCAGGAGCCCCTGGAGGTCGAGCAGGGTCACGGCTCGATCAGGCGCCACGACGCCCCGCCTCCGCCTCGGAGCCGCCGATCAGCATCCGCAGAACCGGCACCTTGAGCAGTTCCGGGAAGTAGCGCCCGATCTCCAGCGACCGCCGGCTCGCCGCGAGGAGCACCACGGCGACGACACCGGCGACGACGATCCCGACGAGCAGCGGCGGGCCGAACACGACCTGAAGGGCCGTCAGGCACGCGACCGCGGCGGCGATCGCCACGAAGGTCACCGCGTGTCGTCGCTCCGGCAGGCCGACCGACGACCGCGCGAGCCCGACCTGGTAGAGGAGGTTCTGGACGATCAGCGTCGCGGAGGTGGCCGCGGCCGCCCCCATCGCCCCGAACCGCTCGATCAGCAGGAAGCTGGCCGCAACGCTGACGGTGGCCGCAACGACGTCCACGCCGACGATGTACCGGACCGAGCCCTGGACGCGAAGCGTCAACGCGTTGAAGCCGAGGGCGGCGCTGATGTAGTGGCCGACCGCGAGGACGGCGAGGACCGTTCCGGCGTCCGCGTAGGCATCGCCGAACAGGAAGACCGTCAGCGGCGTCGCGAGCGCGACCGAGACGGCCAGCGCCGGGAACGTCGCGACGGCGATCCAGGCCGAGGTCTGCCAGTACATGTTGCGCAGACGAGCCTGCTCGCCCCGGGCGAACAGCCGCGAGGCGACCGGGACGAACAGGAACGCGAAGCTCTGGTAGACGACGAGGTTCTGGCGGGCGAGCGGCAGGACCGCTCCGTACGCCGCGACCTGGCTCGAGTTCGAGAGGTACTGGAGGAGGACGACGACGGCCGACGTTCGCAGCAGGAAGACGACGTCCGAGGACAGCAGCGGCAGGCTGAAGCCGAGGAGGGCTCGGGCCGGAATCGTGAAGTCGCGACGCCGGATCCGGGCAACGAACCCCTTCTTCGCGAAGAGCCGGACGAGGAGAAGGCCGAATGCCGCAACACCGACGAAGCCGGCCACGACATAGCCGATCGCGAGGAACTCGGGCGGCTGAGCCGCGACGAGGACGAGGACGACGACGATGAGCTGGAGTCCGGGAGCAAGGACGTTCCGCCGAAGGACGATCGAACGTGCCTTGCCGAAGCTCGCGAAGGTCGCGGTCAGGAGGCTGTCGAAGGCCCGGATCGGGGCGAGGAGGAACAGGATCAGCAGCAGCTGGCGGGCGAGTTCGTTCTCGACGACCTCCTCGCCGAGCTGGGACTGGAGGCCGAGCAGCGCCAGCAGCATCGCGATCGTCACTCCGGCCACGACGCCGAAGGCGAGCAGCAACGACCCCACGAGCCGGCGCTGGTCGCCCTGCTCGTCGTACAGCGGCACGAACCGCGAGATCGTCTTGTCGAGGCCGAGCAGCCCGACCGTCGCGGCCAGCGAGGCGACCGAAAGGCCGAATGCGAACGCGCCGTACTCCGTCCGGGACAGGGCCCGGACGATGATCACCTGGGTCGCGAGGTCGAGGGCGAGGCCGATGAACCGGCCGAAGACGAGGAGGGTCGAGCCCCGGAAGTGGCCGGTCTCCTCGCGGAGCGGCGGAGTCTCCGTGCCGGACCCGGCCGTCGCGGGGTCGATCATCGCCGCCACGCCGGGGCCCGATCCGAGATGCCGGCCGGCCGGATCCCCGGCGCACTCGCCTCGGCTGATAGTCTCGGGCAGGTGAACACCCTGATCGAAACGATGCTCGCTGAGCTCCAGCCGCGGGTCAGTGACTGGTATCCCGACGCCGACGGCGCGATTCGGCCCGACGTCGACGAGGTCGACGCCCGCGCGTCCGCGCACATCATCCGGGTCAGCGTGCCCCGGAGCGGGGCGCCGCCGGCGCGGCTGATCGTCAAGGCCGGTTGGGGCGAAACGATGCCCGACAGCAGCGACCGCCCGCGCCTCGTCGAGATCACGAATCTGGCCGATCGGCGCAGGCTCGAGCTTGCCGCGCTCCGGATGATCGAGGCGCGGCTCGTGGAGGTCGGCGATCCGAACCTTGTCGCCGTCCGGCCGCTGGGCCTCCTGCCCGAGTCGAGCGCCGTCGTCATGGAGGCGTTCGAGGGGGAGCCGCTCCACCGCCATCTCATGCGCGGGCCGTTCCAGCCCGGCGCCACCCGGCGGCCGACGACCCTGGCCCGCACGGCCGGCCGCTGGCTTCGCATCCTCCACGACACGCCACCGACCACCCAGCAGGTGCGGCAGGCTGCCCGGTCGGACCTGGCCGCAGCGTTCGCCTCGTACGGATCGTTCCTGGCGGCCACGCGCGGTACGAACGAGCTCGACCCGCTCGTCGCGGCCGGCATCGATGCGGTTTGGCGCCTGCCTGATCCCCTCCCGCTGGTGATCACCCACGGCGACTTCGCCCCGCGCAACATCCTCGTCGATGCCACGGGCCGGCTGGCCGTGATCGACCTGCTCGCGCGCTGGCAGGCGCCGGCGTACGAGGACGTCGCCGCCTTCCTCGTGGCACTCCACACGAGCCGCGCCAACGCGGTCACCCGGGGAGTGCTCTTCGGTCCGACGTTCGAGCGCCTCGAGCCCGCGTTCCTGGCCGGCTACTACGGCTCCGAGCCCGTTCCGCGGCACGCGATCGGCGTCTACGAACTCCTGCTCGTCCTCGACAAGTGGGCGGCGCGAACCAGCCGGCGGACCCCCCGAGGGCTTCGCCGGGTCTCCGAGCGGATCCTCGACGACCACTACCTCGCACGGTCACGCCTGCTCGCCCGCCGCCTCGCGGAAGCCGCCTGAGCCGACGACACCGCGCCGCGGTCGGCATTCCACGGGGCGCGCTCCACCGTCCGATCGGTCCTCTGATCCACACGATTCTCCGCTGCCACTGGGTGGGCGAACAGGATACGGGACCCCGCCCACCGGAATGCCCGAGCCCTTCCGAATCCCTTGCCCGCGAAGGCGGCCGATGCTAGACTGATCATCTGCCCGTTGCTGAGCAATTGCTCACGGGACGAGGGCGAGCGTGACTGAAGAGACCGGCTGGGACGAGCGGGAGCTGCTCGCCCGGATCGCTCACAGGTCCTACGTCGACGGCCGAACCC